>JAPLEC010000239.1 GCA_026391515.1 Bacteroidia bacterium
ACATATAAATGCTTGAACCGAGAAGCTCAATCTCTTCTTCCAGATCTTCCGGTGTTTTGTTTTTGGTTCCCTGCGGAAGGACACCTGCTACCAGGGTGGCAACGCCAGGCAGATTGATATTGTCCTGAAGAACACCACCTTTAATGACAATGCTCATATTGACCAGAGGCAGCTCTTTATTTTGAATGCCGTACACATGAATACCATTTGAAAATTCTGCTTTCCAGATCTTTGGGACATTTACTTCGGGCTCCTTTCCAGCAGGGGGTTCGACAGTACGGTCCAGCGTTGATTGAGTTTTAACAATTTGCTCATTACCTGTCTCTTTAATTTCTACCTGGGTTGCCTGGTTTATATTTTCCTCCTTAATCCCCGCAGGTACAGAATTATCAGCTACCATTCCCATCTGTCCTTTTGGAACAAAGCTGGTTACGATATGAGGCTTACCTTTAATATACTGGTTGTAAACTCTGATTATATCATCTTTAGTGACTGCTTTAATATTTTCAATGTCTTTTTGAATATAGCCGGGATCATTGAGAAAGGTGTTATAAAATGCCAGGTTCAGAGCTTTATTGTAGACACTGTTTAGTCCCTGGTAGAACCCCATTTCACTTGTTGCTTTAATCCTCTCAACATCCTTATCGGTGATACCATCTTTTTCAAAACGGGCAAATGCTTCTGAGACTGCTTCTTCTATTTCTTTAAGAGTCTTTCCTTCATTGGCTCTTATGGAAATAGTAAACTCACCTGCAAGCTCGCTTGAATTGTTATATGCATTAGCTGAAGGAGTAAGCTTTTTTTCTTTTACAAGCACTTTATACATTGGAGCTTTTTTACCATCGGCAAGTATTTTTGCTAGGAAATCAAGCGGATACATATCTTTACTATATGCTTCGGGAACCGGCCATACCATTGTGATCTCAGGCACGTTGGCAAAATTGTCTTCGTGAAATAATTTCTTTGTTTCAGCAAGGGACACAGGCATTGCACTGCGCGGAGCAACTTCTCCATGCGATTTTATTTCACCAAAGTATTTATTAATCAGCATCTTGACTGAATCAGGATTGAAATCGCCGGCAATAACCAGAGTAGCATTATTTGGTCCGTAGAACTTCCCATAGTAATTTCTGACATCATCGAGGTTTGCATTTTTAAGATCTTCCATTTCCCCGATTACTTCCCAGTTATATGGGTGATCTGCCGGGTAAAGATTTTTATCTATCACATAATCTGTAAAACCATAAGGTGAATTATCTTCTCCCTGTCTTTTTTCATTCTGAACCACATTTTGCTGGATTGCCATTAAACGCTGGGTCACTGAATTAATAAAGAATCCCATACGGTCGGACTCTAGCCAAAGCACTTTTTCAAAAGCATTTTTCGGGAACATTTCAAAATAGGTGGTAACGTCGCGGCTGGTAAAACCGTTATTTGATCCGCCAACTCCCTCAATTATCTTATCGAACCTCCCGGGCTCGACATTTTCAGAGCCGCCAAACAGGAGGTGTTCAAAGAGATGTGCAAAGCCGGTTTTCCCCGGGATCTCCCTGCTTGAACCGACATGATACATAATTGCATATGCCATCATCGGATCAGAATGATCGGTATGAAGAATTACCTGTAATCCGTTTGGCATTACATATTTTTCATAAGGAACATTCAGAGTGTCTTTTACCGGAGCTTTTTGACATGCTGAAATAAAAAGGAAAAGCATCAGGATTATTACAATCCTGTTAACGATAATGGATTTTTTCATATTTGGAAGTTTTGATAATTACGAATTGGGAATTACGAATTAAGAATTACGAATTAAGAATTACGAATTAGGAATTACGAATTTATAAATTATTAGAATATCATTGACTTAAAAAATTTAAAAATCTCAATATTGTTTTTTACACTTACTAATGCCGAAAAACAATTTTATGTATATTTCATTTTTGTTTAATGCCTGATCCAATGAAAAAACTAAACTAAACCTTAACAAACATATAGACCATTGAAAGATCTTGAAATACATGATAAAATAGGGCATTACAGGTACAGGATTCTTGCCCTGGTCTTCATGGCCACAACAATAAATTACTTCGACCGGAGTATTCTTG
>JAPLEC010000427.1 GCA_026391515.1 Bacteroidia bacterium
CAGTCTGAAGCGGCTGTTTTACCGGCTGACGGAAAATAACTCCGGGAGCTTTTCTTTCAAATGGCATAGTAAACAATTCACCTCCGATTGGTCCTTTCCCGTCAAGCGGTTGCCCGGTAGGAGAGATTACCCTTCCGAGCAATCCATTCCCGACATTGATGGAGGCTATACGTCCAGTACGCTTTACAATGTCTCCCTCGTTGATCTCCTCAGTCGGGCCAAGCAGCACGGCGCCGATACTATCTTCCTCAAGGTTAAGGACGATTGCTTCCATCCCGTTCTCAAATTCAATCAGCTCATTCGACTCTGCGTTAGAGAGTCCGTAAATACGGGCAATCCCGTCGCCAACCTGAAGTACAGTACCGACTTCTTCCAGTTCGATGCCTGTCTGGATACCCTCAAGCTGCTTGCGGAGAATACTGGTAACTTCCGCTGGTTTAATATTTGCCATATTGTTGTTCTTAAAATTTTCTTATGCTATTTATGTATTATAACGATCTCAGTGTATTGCTTTTAAGTTCTTTTTCAATTATCCTGAGTTTGGTCCTTACGCTTGCGTCAATATAATTATCTCGCAGTTGTAAGGACTGATTCCGTAATACCCTTATATTCTTTCGTCTCGTGGATAAAAACCCGGGCAATTGCCGGAAGAAAATTCTCCCGGTTGTTTTTCACAACCATTTCAATAAGAGAGAAGGTGATTATTTCAACGTTTTTTGCCAGAATCTTCTGAAGGACATCAATTTTCTTAGTCGGTCTGATTATCGGGCTTTCAAGAAATTCTTTCATTTCAGGAACTTTACAAATATCTGAAATGAAAATCATGTCCTGATATACCTTATCGAGCAGCTTTTTTTCAAGAGCTGATTCAAAAAGAGCCTTTGAGTATCGTACCGATATTTTACCGTTGTTCATCAGTCAAACAACCCTTTAGTTTTTATTAATGTTAACGTCCTTAAGATATTTATCAATAAGTTTTTCTTGCTCCTCGGTTTTGCTAAGCTTTTCACCAAGAACCATTGATGCTATCTCTACTGAAAGACTAGCCACCTGTTCATGGATTTCTGAAAGAGCTTTTGTTTTTTCTCTTTCAATTCCCGCTTTAGCTTTTTCAACAATTTTTTCAGCTTCTTCAGTTGCTTTTCCTTTTGCTTCAGCAATAAGTTTATCACGCACATTTCTGCCTTCTTTTAGGATAACTTCGCGTTCTTCTCTTGCTTTCCGCAAAATAGCCTCATTATCACTCTGAAGTTTTAACATTTCTTCCCGTGCCATTTCAGCAGAAGCGAGTGATCCTTTAATCATTTCATCTCTCTGCTTTATTGCAGCAAGAATTGGTTTCCATGCAAATTTTGCAAGCAGGAAGAAAAACAGGGAAAAAATCAATACCGACCAGAAAAGTGTGCCGATGCCAACAGATGTCAGACTATTACTTGCTAATATCATATTTTCTGAATTAAGAATTTACTGATAAAAGATCCTGCAATCAACCATTGCAGGATATCGTTTCCTTACTTAGTAATAAGTGCTACAACAACGGCAAACAGGGCAACCCCTTCAATAAGGGCTGCTGAAATGATCATTGCCAACTGAATCTTACCTGCAGCCTCAGGCTGCCTGGCTATAGCGTCCATGGCTGATCCGCCGATTCTGCCAATGCCAAGACCTGCCCCTATAACTGCAAGACCTGCTCCGATTGATGCCAGCACTACTGCTGCTTGTGCTTGTTCCATAATGAAAAAATTTAATGAACAATAAAAACTAATGATGCTCCTCAACTAATGCCAGACTGATAAACAATGCCGATAAAAGTGTGAAAACATATGCCTGAAGGAATGCCACCAGTAATTCGAGGCAATCCATGAAAATCACAAAGAAAATTGATACCGGAGAAACCCATATTGAATCAAAAATAAATATCAGGGCCAGCAGGCTCATGACGATAATGTGTCCGGCGGTTATGTTTGCAAACAAACGGATCATCAGGGCAAATGGCTTTGAAACCATTCCGATCAACTCTACAGGTATCATGATAGGAAGTAGCCATACCGGAACACCCGGGGTTGCAAAAATATGCCGCCAGTAACCTTTGGTTCCACTTATCTGGATTATAAAGAAAGTAAATAATGCAAGTGTCATGGTTACGGCCAGATTCCCTGTTACATTGGCTCCGAAAGGCGGCGGAAACGGGATGAGCCCCATAAGGTTGTTTATCAGGATAAAAAAGAATACTGATAAAAGATAAGGCATGAATCGTTCATAATGCTTGTAGCCAATATTCGGAATAACGACCTCGTCACGTATGAAACAGATCACCGGTTCAAGAAAACTCTGAATACCCCTGGGATAGCTTATGCCAGATCTTTTATATGATCGTGACAGTGAGATGAAAAGCCAAAGTCCTATCAATACTGCGCCCAGCATTCCTATCACCATTTTGGTCATTGAAAAGTCAAGTGGCATATTATCCGTATCAACCTCTCCGGCTGCATTCACTGCCACTATCTTGCCTGCATATTCCCCTTCCTCTTCAAGCCTGAAACCCTTATATTCATGTTCGTGTGCCAGTTTGCCTGAAAAGAAAAAATGGAGGCCGGTACCTTTCTGGTAAAGGATTACAGGCAGATAAATAGCTACAGATTCCCCGTTCTTTTTTGTCAGAATATGCCATTCATGCGAGTTGCTTACATGTCCGATGATAAACGAATTTGCATCAAATTTCTCTTTGGATTGTCCTTGTGTTGCTGTTTCCTGGGATCCATGTTCTTCCTGTCCCATGACCGGGAAGTTAAATGCTGAAAGGAAGAGAATAGAGAAAAGTCCCGTTAAAATCCGCTTTTTCAAATCTGTAGTTATTATAAAGATTTGCTTTTCAGTGTTTTCAATATAACCATTACTGAAAACAAAGTGAATGTTAAATATAAAACAAAAAATAATATAACAGATGATAATCCTGTTTTTTTAGCAATAAAAAACCAGAAGAATGCAAATAAAAGCTCAGCAAGAAATTTGATGCTTACCACGACGAAACTGTGCAAGGTCTGGCTTGCAGGCTCTCTCCCCTGGCCTCTGAAAAAAAAGATCAGGATCAGAAGGGTAATAAGTGTAAAAACAGCTGATGCTATACCTATTTCGTTGTAAGTCAAGCTGATATTGAAATTTGAAACGATAAAAAATCCTGCAACCAGTATCAGAATCTCCAGCAATGCCAGCAAAAAGATGGACTTGATCAGGGGTTTCAAAAGATGTATTATTTTTTTATTATGAAATCTTTTATGGCAACCCAGATTGCGGCAAAAACTCCAAGAAGTGAAAGGATTATTGTAAAGACCGGCTTGCTGAATTCAGCCAGTTTATCAAGTTTAATACCGCCCCAGGTTGTAATAAAGATTATGACGCCCATCTGGACTGCTATTCCCGAATATTTGGCAAAATCTCCCAGTCCTTTATTTTCCTGGTCTTTCCGGTTCTTTTGTTCTTGCTGCTCCTGCTTCTCCATTGTTGTTGTCGCTCATTTTGCAATTACCCGAAAAGATTGCTCCGGGTTCTATCGATAACCGAGTTGTAGCTATATCACCAAATATTTTCGAAGAAGCTTTTAGAATCAGCAGTTGATTTACAATGATTTTCCCTTCAACAATACCCGATACTTCAGAGTTTTTACAAACAACTTCACCTTTTATCTTTCCTGTTGTTCCAATCACCACTTTGCCCTTTGTATTAAGATTACCGGTAAGTGAACCGTCGATACGTATATCGCCGCTGGATTTTACATCTCCGGTTATATCTGTCCCGTTGCTGACAAGGTTTATTGCCGGAGTTTCGGTCTCATTATATTTTGCCATAGTGGTTAGAATTTTAGAGATTCCAATTTAATAACTCACAAATATAAAAACTATTGCAGAGAAAAGAATATGTTCGCCCCTAAATCCCCTGAAGGGGACCTTAAGGAGCAGTTTTTCAAGTCCCGCTTGCGGGATTGGGGGCGCTTATTTTGGGTCATAAGCCCATTTAAGATATATTGAGCCCCACGTAAATCCACCGCCAAATGCAGCAAGAATGATCTTATCACCTTTTCTTAGCTTGTTTTCATATTCCCACAGGCAGAGCGGAATTGTTGCAGCTGTCGTATTTCCGTAATTTTGAATATTGATCATTATTTTTTCAGGGGGGAGTCCCATTCTTCTTCCGGTTGCATCAATAATTCTGAGGTTAGCCTGATGTGGTACCAGCCATGCAATGTCATCTGGTTTCAGATTATTCTTTTCCATTATTTCTGCAGCTACATCAGCCATATTAACCACAGCAAATTTGAAAACACTTTGTCCCTCCTGGTAAACAAAATGTTCTTTAGCTTCAATAGTTTCAAATGAAGCTGGTTTTGCAGAACCTCCGGCTTTAAGGTGAAGGAATTTCCCTCCGGAACCATCCGAATGAAAAATATGATCGATAATACCAACATCGTCTGTGGTAGGTTCCAGAAGAACAGCACCTGCTCCATCTCCAAAAAGAGGACATGTAGTACGGTCCGTATAATCAACAATAGATGACATTTTATCAGCACCGACAACTATCACTTTTTTATATTTGCCCGTCTCAATATATGATACACCTGTCTGAAGTGAAAAAAGAAAACCCGAACAGGCGGCTCCCAGGTCAAAGCTAAAGGCATTTTTTATTCCCACTTTGTCTGAAATTATATTGGCAGTCGCCGGGAAAGCCATATCAGGCGTAATTGTAGCGCAAATCAACAGATCAATCTCTTCAGGTGATGTATTTGTTTTTTCGAGTAACCCTTTAACAGCCATTTCGCCAAGGACTGAGGTTCCCTGGCCGACGCCCTTAAGAATATGTCTTTCTTTAATACCGACGCGTTGCATAATCCACTCGTCGGATGTGTCGACCATTCTTGAAAGTTCCTGGTTTGTAAGCCTGTATTCAGGAACCCAGGCATGAATGCCAGTAATGGCCGCCCGTATTTTTTCCATAATTAAATAGCTTCTTTAATCTTCTGAGCCAAATTAACATGTACAACTGCCCATGTCTGAAGGATCATATTCATTATGGCCTTTCTTTTTGATATTCCATGACCAATCACAACATTGGCATTTATTCCCACGACGGGTGTTCCGCCAATATTCTCGAAATCGAGACGATCAAAAAATGAATCTTTTAAATTTCTTGTTTTATAGATATGATGAAATGCTTCAGTTTGCTTTAAAACGACATTCCCTACGAATCCGTCACATACTATAACATCTGCCATTGTTTCACTGAAGAGACTGTTTGCTTCAATATTCCCTTCAAAATTAAGGCCCGGATGTTCTTTCATCATTTCATAAGCAGCTTTAACAGCAGCAGTCCCTTTTGATTCTTCCTCTCCGATATTAAGAAGCCTTACTGTCGGATTATTAACTTTAAGTACGTATTTGGCGAACAGAGAGCCCAGAATACCATACTGAAGCAGTACATCAGGTTTACAATCCGGACTTAATCCTACATCAAGGATTACAGAGTTACGGCTGTTTAGTGAAGGTACAATTGTTGCAAGGGCAGGTCGCAATACTCCGGGTATAACATTTACAGTATAACTGGCTCCAACCAGCATTGCTCCTGTGTTTCCGGCGCTGCAAAAGCCGTCTATCTGTTTCTCTTTCAGCATTCTGTATCCTACTGCAATGCTTGAATCAGGCTTTTGTGAATAGGCCTTTGCCGGAACATCACCCATTTCAATAACCTGGGTAGTATGTACAATTTTAAAACGAGAGAGCTCACAATCTAACTCTTTCAGTTTCTTTTTGATAGAGTTTTCATCTCCTATCAGAACCAGATCATCTACGGCAGATAAATGTTGCAGGGAATCAACTGCACCTTCAATAACAGCATCAGGTGCAAAATCACCACCCATAACATCAAGGCCAATTTTCATTTTTTTACTGTTTCGTTACACGAAATCAGGCACTTGTCTTTTTCTCAATAGCAAGCTTGCCTCTGTAAAATCCGCACTCAGGACATACCCTGTGATACTTAACTGAAGAGCCGCAATTAGAACAGACTGACACTGTCGGAGCAGTTGCTTTATAATGTGTCCTGCGCTTATCTCTTCTTGTTTTCGAGTGTTTACGTTTGGGATTTGGCATTTTATTTTCTATTTAATTGTTGTTTATTAATTTCTTCAATTCTTCCCAACGGGGATCCATTCTGCCATCTTCATTAACGATATGTTGATTAAGCTTCATAAGCATTTCCGGATCACATCCGCTGATACCATTCTTGTCTTCAGGATGAACTCTTTGTATCGGCAACGCCAGAAGAATGTACTCATAAAAATATTGTTTCAGATCGAGATCATATTCATCTGCCGGAACTGTTATTATATCAGGATCGCTTTCATCGTTGATTTTACCGAATTTAATTAAAAGCCTGTTTTCGCTATCAACCGGATGTGAAAATACCAGCAGACATCTGTCGCACGAAATACTGACCACTCCTTTAATTCTGATTGCCAGATTTATATGAGAAGATCTTTTATCGGCTTCAATGAAAGCTTCAAGCATCCCGTTTTTAACTTCCGACTCTTCAAATTGTTCAAAAAACTCTTTGTTAATCTCAAAATTAAAATTGTGACGTCCTTCTTTTAAACCGCTGATTGGTATGGTAAATAATCCGGACATCTCAGTAAATTTTGGTCTGCAAAAATATGAAAGCTTATTCAATTAAAAAAATTATCAACAAAAAAGTAACATTTCCCCCTGTAAATGACAGGATACCGTTAAAAAACCGCCATTTACCGATTTTCCCTAACCACACCATGCCTAAAGTGTTATTTTTACCCTGAATTTAATCTTAATTAACAATGAGACATCATGATAATTCATTAAAAAGACGCAGGGAGCACCATCCGGTAGTAAGCATAGGTCTTTTCTTTATCGTGCTTGGACTGGCTCTTCTTGTTGCAACAAACGATATGCTTCATCTGGGAAGCGTAAAAGAATATTTCACCTGGGAAACTTTATTGGTATTCCTGGGAGCTTTAATGTTGCTTAATCTTCGTTTTATCCCGGGATTGCTGCTCATAGCCGGTGGAATATGGTTTATGTGGGATAATCATTACGGTGAAATGCCTCAGCTTATCAAAACAATTTACTGGCCTGCGGTTATTATGCTGATGGGTCTGTTATTTATTATTTCTTCATTCTTTAAAAGAAAAAATGTCAATAATTAATTCAAAAAAAATAAATTTACAATTATGGAAACTATAAATGATTACCGGGATGAGCGTCGTCAGTCAAGACGAGAGCATCATCATCTTACAAATAACAGGGTAATAATCGGAGTAGTCCTGTTGCTGGCAGGATTGTGCCTGGTGATAAAAAACACCGGGATCTTTCCCGATTATCTTGTTCAGATAATCTTCAGCTGGCAGATGCTACTGGTGGTGATCGGTCTTGTTATGACCCTTGGTGCAACTGAAAAAACGGCCGGAATAATTGTAATGGCTGTGGGCGGATTTTTTATGATTCCCCTGCTGTTTCGAGTGACATTTCACATGTACAACATGTTCTGGCCTGCAATATTTATAATTATCGGCATTGTTTTTATTGTCACCAAGCGAAAAGGCTGGAATGCTGTTACATCCAAAGGTGTGGCTGAAGATGAATTTATTGATTATGTAAACATTTTCAGCGGTGGTGAACGACAGATTGTTTCTCAAAATTTCAAGGGAGGTAAAATATCCTCAGTCTTCGGCGGTATTGATCTTGATCTTACGAAAGCAAAGCTGGCCCCCGGAAAAAATTTTCTTGAAATTGCCTGTGTTTTCGGTGGTGCTACGATAATAGTCCCTGACACATGGTATGTTACGATTGAAGTGACTCCGATCCTTGGCGGTTTCAGCGATACACGCAAACTTTTTCCCGGCAGATCTGTCGAATCTGAGAGTCAGCTTATTATTAAAGGAGCCGTTGTATTTGGTGGGGGTGAAGTAAAAAGTTATTAAGATAATCTGATGAAACATCCTGTACTGAATAACAGGGTACGTCTTATAGTCTGGTGGCTGGTCTGGCTTTTCCTTGCGTCAGGCCAGACACTTTTATTCTATTATGCATTCGGGAAATTTGCTAAAATCAGCATTCCTGATACCATTCTGTCATTAATAATCTATTCAGGCATTGCATTATCGCTGTGGTATCCTTTCAGCTATTTTAACAAAGAAGGAACAAAGCCGATATCTCTCATTACCAATCTGGTGGCAAGTGGTGCAATCTCGATCACGCTATGGATGGTGCTGACGAAATCGATAATGTTGCTTGTATTGCCTGAACAAAATAATTACCGGGAATACTGGGACGCAACATTCCCCTACAGGATCGGTACCGGTGTATTTATTTACGGGCTTATCGTGCTTTCTTATTATCTGTTTATCAGCCTTATTAATTTATCGGAGAAAAAAGCAAAAGAGGCCAGGCTTGAGAGCCTGGTCAAAGAGACAGAGCTTAAAATGCTTCGATCGCAGATCAATCCTCATTTCCTCTTTAACAGCCTTAATTCAGTCAGTTCACTGACTATTACTGATCCGGAAAAAGCAAGGGATATGGTTATTAAGCTGTCGGAATTTATGCGATATGCATTGTCGAAGAAAGATGAACAGCCCGTTTCGCTCAGAAGTGAATTTGAAAACCTGAAGTTGTATCTGGATATCGAAAAAGTACGGTTCGGCGACAAGTTATTTACCGAGGATCATATTGATGAAAATTGTCTTGAAACAAAAATACCTGCTATGCTGCTCCAGCCGCTCTATGAAAATGCAATTAAGCATGGCGTTTATGAAAGCATTGAACTTGTTAAAATTATAACACAGGTAAAGATTATTGACGGACATGTTGAAATTACTATAAGTAATAATTACGATTCTGGGCCATCGTCAAAAAAAGGGACGGGAACCGGTCTGTTAAATGTTGCCAGGCGGCTTGAATTGTACTATGGAAACAAAGCATCGATAAATACAACAAAGGAAAATGGAATTTACACTGTAACTTTGTATATACCTACAGATTATTTTTAAAGTTCCATTTGAAAATTATTATTTATATTTAGGAGGAAGAAAAGAAGGAGTCTGTTTTAAGTTAAGGGAATTGCAGGAAAAAGAAATCGATGAAAAAGATCAGAACTGTAATAATTGACGATGAAGCTCCGGCACGGGAAATAATTAAACATTATTTAAAAGATCTCGATTCTATTGAAATTATTGCTGAATGTGCCGACGGCTTTTGTGGGTTGAAATCAATTTCATTTATGAAGCCGGACCTGGTTTTTCTTGATATCCAGATGCCCAGGCTGACTGGAATTGAACTGGTTGAAGTTCTTACAGAAAAACCTGTAATTATCTTTATTACAGCCTATGACCAGTTTGCGCTGAAAGCTTTTGAGCTCAATGCCGTAGATTATCTTTTAAAACCATTCCCTAAAATACGGTTCCTTGATGCAGTCAATAAAGCTATTGACAAGATCCGGTCAGGGACTGAAAATTTAGAGCCGGCAAATCAGCTTCTCGCCAAGAAGCCTGAACCAGCTTCTCCAATCAACAGGGTCGTTGTACGTAAAGGGAATTCCATTAATTTAATTCCCATTGAACAGATAAAATATGTTGAGGCACAGGATGATTATGTAATGATCTATCATTCATCCGGCAAAGCCCTTAAACAGCAGACTATGAAGTATTATGAAGATAATCTGCCGGTTGCTGATTTCGTACGAATTCATCGTTCGTACATCGTGAGTGTACATGAAATCAACCGTATAGAGCCTTATGGAAAAGATAATCATGTTGCAATCCTGCATTCAGGAGATAAATTACCAGTCAGCAGATCCGGCTACAAGCATTTGAAGGAAGAACTGAATTTTTAAATTCTAACAAATCCCCTTTGTGCTCTTTGTGATTTACCTTAGTGCTCTTTATGGTTAATTTTCTTCTTAACCACTAAGGACACGAAGTACACACTAAGAACACTAAGGCTTATTCTGGAGAGATTTCAGTGTAATTATTTCAAACGACTCCCTTTTTTAAATTTACGAAGAGAAATTGAAAATGGTTTATATCTTTTGAATCTGAAAAGCGGAACCGGATCAAACCCATGTGTCCCTCCGGGCCGGCATCTGAGAATTCTGTTTGTACCTAAAATAATACCAATAAATGGTCCATGAAGCTTTAATGCTTCAAGCATATATTCTGAACATGATGGAACATGGCGGCAAGACGGCCTTAAAAACGGAGAAATCGCATAACGGTAAAAATGAACAGGCAGCGACAGTAAAAAGGATAATATATCTTTCACAAATTTTATCACAGCCTAAATATAATTAAAAAGCTCAGATTGCATTAAAATGGGCTGCATATACTTATGTGGTTGCTGCGCTTGGATCGCTTGCAACTCCGGAGGAGTTGAATAATTCAACCCTCTCCGGGGTTGTATTTATGTTATACACTTATACCCCGGATGTTACCGTGGCTATTAGACTTAAAAACCTCCGGTTTTTATCGATCTTTAACTTCAAGCCACTTTGTGTATTTGTGAATCGAATGGATTATTATCCACAGACCAACTGCTCCTATCAGCAGCCACATCCAGATCTTTGTAAAAAATATTCTCTCCGTAAAAAATTTTCTCGGCGATAAAAAGTAATTTCGGAACAGGTCGAGCAGTGCGAAAATCACAAAAATATTTGCAAAAGCGTTGTGTTCATTTTTCAGGACATTTCTGACTGAAAACGGAAGATTTGGACGAACAAATTTTACATGAAAAGGGAAAAATGCTCTGACATTTTCAGACCATTTATCATAAGCTTCAGCGAATTTTCTTCTGAGAAATTGCTCTTCAGCAAACATTATTCTTTCATAATAAAGCCAGTAAACCAGGGCAAAAACAACAGTGAACCACATCGATCTCAGGAAGAGAACCGGGCCGAGCCACATGAAAAAATTACCGACATACAGAGGATGCCTGATAATTGAATACATACCAGTGGTATTTATTTCATCGGCTATTTGTCCGGCAGCCTGATTGCGTCCGGATGTATTTTTTGCTGTAAAACCCACAGTTAAAATGCGTATTATCTGCCCGAAAATGCTGACACCAAGAAATATCATTTCATCTCTCAGGTCGAAAAAAATTGCCTGCCTGTTTCCGAGATACAGCATGACAATGCCTGCAACAACCATAACTACCGGCAGCCAGCTTCTTCTTTTAAAAAGCCAGTTGCCGCTGTTTTCAAATTCATGTACAAGTGCCATACTGTTTTTTATTGTTGCGGCAAAAGTAGGAAAATTCTAGAAACTCCATTTAACCTTAAGGAAAACAAGGTTAATTCTTTCTTTGTTATCATTTATCCTGCCGTCGAAATGCTGCCAGATCAGTGAAAAATCAACGTTCTCAGCAAGAGAATAGTCAAGAGTCGGTCCGGTAAAATATCCTTTCAGATCAGGAAACCACATTCCTGATATCCCGATATTCAGTAAAGTAGTGGCTGACCAGGTAAACTGACCAAATGCCGTAAACTTTGAAAAAGCGAGATCTTTTGCCGAAAGATTTTCCGTATAAATACTGGTGAAATTATTTATCTTCAGCGGGTTATTGCAATACATCAGCTGTAGCTGTGTAATGGAATTATCTTCAAAAACTTTATCTATTCCTGCAGTAATGATCGTTGTCCCGGAGGTATCTTTAAATGCTTCAAGAGGATGAAACCATGAGCCTTCCCCCCTGAATGAGACTGATCCGATTGAACCTGACCAGCCTGCTCCTGCAACAATATCTGAACTGTTCGAATAGCCTGCAAGAAACTGAATATCATAACCCCATCTGTTAAAACGATACATCCCTGCTGCAGTTATATTATTCTCGTTGTCAATCTTGGCAGCAGCTTCAATTGTTGAGGAGGAAGACGGATAATACTGAAGCCTGATTGCATCGCTCCCTGGCTTTTCAATATAATCGATATCAAAAAACGAGTAAGCATTGAATATATCATTTGGATTCCAGACAAAAGTTTGTCCCCAGTTTATCCGTTGCCTTCCAATTGTTGCCTGGAATTTGTTATAGTTAAAGTCCAGCCAAAGTCTGTCAACAGTAGTATTCAGGTAAAACGAACTTTTGTTCATGACATCCCACGACATATCAATCCATCCCTGATCTGTACCGATCATATCTGAATAATAATTGTTGATTCTCGCTAAATCACCCGTAAACAGACGATTTCTTAATTCGGCTGCAAATGTTATGTTTTTACTTATGAAGATTTTCAGGTTGATCCTGTTGTGAAGAAGATTGTCGAAAAGCATAGGGCCTGATAATGTGTCAAATATTGCACTCTCCATAACAGTTACATAACCATCCAGAGAAATCACTTTTGATTTCTCCTGGGAATATATAGAAGAATTAATGAGCGTCAGGAAAAATACTATAGCAAGAAACTTTTTCATCCCTGAATGAGAATTTCAATTACTCTCTGACTTCATCTGAAACAACTTTTCCGTCTTCAAGTGTTATTACCCTGTGTGCCATTTTTACTACTCTCGGATCGTGTGTGGAAAAAATAAAAGTTATTTTTTCCTCATGGTTAAGCTTTCCCATTATCTCAAGCAATGTGGTTGCGGATTTTGAATCCAGATTAGCTGTCGGTTCGTCGGCAAGGACAAATTTTGGCCGCGAGGCAAGAGCTCTTGCAACGGCTATCCGCTGCTGCTGCCCTCCCGACATTTTTGCCGGCCGGCTGTTTGCCCTCTCGCTTAGTCCTACGGATTTTAAAAGCTCAAAAGTTCTTTGATCCCTCTCTTTTTTAATCCACTTCTGAAGCGACATGATAAATTCGACATTTTCTTTTGCCGTAAGCACCGGAATAAGGTTATACGCCTGAAATACAAAACCAATATTTTTCATTCTGAAATCGATCAGAGCAGAGGATTTAAGTTTTGAAAGATCCACTCCATCAATCAGGATTTGTCCGGATGTCGGAAGATCAAGTCCGCCCAGAAGATTCAGCAGGGTGGTTTTACCCGAACCTGAAGGGCCGACTATTGTGGCAAATTCAGCTTCCTGAAAATCAAGAGTAACGCCATTAACTGCATGCACTTCAATTTCTGTTTCGTTGTATATCTTGTAAACCTCTTTTATTTCAATTACTTTCATAATTCAGGTTTCTTTAAGTTTTTATTCTGTTCTGATTGCCTCAACAGGATTAAGCTTTAATGCTTTACGTGCCGGATATATTGATGAGAATATTCCTGTCAATACAATCAGAATTGTGGTTGTAATAAAGAACGGGACATCAATTGCCGGGAAGAGGTGGGCTGTATAGCCGAAAGCTTCCATTCCCTCTGAATATTTTACCAGGTTTATGCCTGTTTTCCCTGTGATCCCTATTACAACTGCGCTTATTATCATTCCAGCAAAACCTCCGACAATTGACAGAAAAACAGATTCCAGCATTATCATTGAAAATATCTTGCGGCGGTTCATGCCAATTGCCATAAGCATCCCCAGCTCTTTTGTCCTTTCAAGCACAGCCATCAGCATTGTATTGACAATTCCGAATGCCAATGCAAGAAGTATAATTCCCATGAATATGCCATAGATCTGCTCCATAAAGTCTGCAATCATTGCAAGATCCGGTTGAATTTCTTTCCAGTTTAATACTTCATATTCAGGAAGAGCTGCTCTTATTTTTGGTGTTATTTCATTCGTAAGCTCATTGTTATCAAGCAGGGCTATTGCTCTATGGAAAGTCCCTTCTTTCATCCCTGTCAGCGTTCTCAGCTCCTCAATCGGGACAAACAATGAGACAGTTTCAAACATATCATTATTTGTTCTGAAGATTCCTGCTACACGGAATGCCGCACCGGTTTGCATATTATTCATATCAAGAAAAGAGAGGATTATTTTTGAACCTTCCCTGTAAGACCAGGCTGCCTCTTTTATCTTCATTCCGTACTTTATGAATTCCTTGGGGGTGAGAAAATTTTGAAAGGCTTTTGAAAATTTTTTATCGGAGGTGAATCTCTGGTCATAAAGTGGTTCAAGCTTTGAAATAACTGCAGCCGGTATTTTCTCATTCTTAAGTGCTGAGAGCGCTTCAGGAGAGATAATATATCTTATGATATTAAGCTCTTTGGCCAGTTTTTCACCTATGAATACTGTATTGTATTTCGATTTTTCGTTAAAATAACTTCCGGTTCCGGGAATCAGCTTTTTTTCTAAGGTGAAAATCTTTTTCTCCTTTTCCACATTAATCCCGTTAATCTCCACACCGGTACTTTTTGCAGAAGTAGACACTATCCCTTTGATAATAATTCTGCCTGTAACATCCTTCACTCCTGTAATTGATCTCAGAGCAGACATAACTGAAGGAAAATCCTTAATGATATTCTGGATATCATTGCTGCTCCTGAAGTCTTTATTATTCACCTGAATATGAGAAAGCTCTTCATTAACAGCAGCGTCAATCCGCTGAATAATTGAACTGTTAATTGCCGCCATTGTAAATACTCCGGCAAAGACACCGATAGCCACAGCACTGATCACTATCAGGCTTCTGGTTTTGTTACGCCAAACATTTTTCCAGGCTATAGCTGTAATCATCTTCTTTCGTTTACGCTCTGAGGGCACTAATTACTTTTATCCTGAATATTTTACGTACGCTGAAAGTAATCGCAATGACAAGGATTATCAGCACAACAATTATCTGCCACAGGTAAAAAATACCAGGCAGTAAAGTCGGCATTACGGGCTCAAAACCGTAATCTTCGTACATACGGGCCATCTCTCCGGTAAATCTTATCGGGTGAATATTACCGTAAATCACGACCGGCAATGATGCAATGACTCCTGCAATGATGCCTACAAAACCCAGAAGAAGTATTTCGAGCGAAACTACTTTTGCCAGCTTCCTTTTCTGCATGCCAATTGATATAAGCATTCCGAATTCCCTTCTTCTTTCGGCCATCATCATCAGCACGGTTCCGAAAACACCAAAGGCAATTACAAGATAAAGTATGCCGATCATTATCATACCGCTTCTGCTGTCAGCTTCCATCTGGTTTACGAGCAGGGCATTCAATTCACGCCATGGTTTTAGTACAAGCGGATCAGATACTATTTGCTTAAGTCTCCCTGCTGTAAGTAAAACATCTTTATCACTATTACTTTTAAGACTGAACACTGCTGAAGTAGCCATCCCGGGGGCAGCGTAAAGTTCTCTGGCTGAGTTAATTGGAATATAAACTATAATATTATCAATATCCGGTGTCGGCAGCTTTACAATGCCTTTTACCACGTATTTGCCGGCTGCCGTTGTCCCATGATAACCTTGTCCCATCAGAACAAGTGTATCGCCTACACTTATTTTCAGATAATCTGAAAGTCCGTCTCCTATAATAACACATTGAGTATCTGTATTATTGAAATAATAATTGCTGAATGAGGCTTGCCTGCGGAATATTGGCAGTACAGATGAAGTATCTTCCAATGAAATACCCAGATCAAGCATCATCCGTCCGATGCTGGCATAGGATTCACTGCCGATAACATCAATAAGCTTTTTTGTACGGTCAGGTATCGGTTCCTTTTTCAGAGCTTCATTGACTTCAGGACTGAGCTTGAATTTGACAAGTCTTTTTATAATATCGGAAACCTCATTTTCCCTCTCAGGATCAATTCCCATTACTATTGTTCCCTGCGTCCGGCTGCCGGCAGCTGCAAGAGCAAATGATTCAAGTCTTGGCACCACTGATCTGACATTTGGATCCTTTTTCAGCTGTTCGAGCATGTACTGATCGACCACAAAACTGTTATCAAGGACCGGTTCATCAGAATAATCTTTATGCTGCAACTGTAAATAACCGCTATAGGATTCTATGACATTTTTAAATAACCTGTCATAAGCACCGAGCTGAAAAGACCTCATAACCAGCGCAAAGAAAATGGCAAAAAAAACAGAGGCAGCAGTAATAAGTGTCCTCCTTTTGTTTCTCCAGATATTCCTCCATGCCAGCTGAAAGTCTTTCATAAGCTGAACCTGTTTTGTTTAATTAAAGGTTATCTGATATTTTTCATGTTCTGTTGCGAGAAGAAGCTATCCTCAAGTTTGATATTGAATTTCATTTCAACGATCCTCAGTATTGTTTTATTCCCCTCGGTATCGGCGGGCACCAGTTCAATAAGAGTAGGTAAAAGTCTCCCGTCAAGAATTTTGAGGTCTGTTGCTTTTTCAGATCTGACCAGATATCCATCCTCATCATACAGCTCTGCTTTCAGCACAATAAACTCCTTTTTATCAACCCACCAGATCTGGTGTCCCCATAATACATCTGCATCTTCTTTCGCTGTTAGTTTTATCTTATAACATAAGTGACTGTCGGTTTCCTCTTCTCCTTCAATTGCGTGTGTGTAATCATTAACAACAGATGACTCTCTGAGAATGTCGTCATTTGTATAGTCAGATCCCATCCATCCCTGCGACATCATTGACGGTGGAAGTTTTATGAGCCGGTTAATTGCAGGATTCCAGCTCCACATTTCACTTACGCGTTTTAAAAATGTCTCTCCTTTTTCTCGTGCCGGCGCAGTTATAAGAGTCAGGGAATAATCATCCTCCTTTGACCATGATCTGAACTCCACAGTTCTTTGCCATGTTGGTCTGACAATTGTCATTGTCATCACACTGTAACCGGTTTGTTCACCTTTGAATTTTTCGTCAGCTTTACGAACAATTTCTGTGGCAGTAAGCTGCTGGGAATGAAGCGGAACAAATGAAAAAATCACTACTGCCATCATTATTACAGAAATAATGTATGTTTTATTTTTCTTCATCTCTTCTTATTTCCCGAGAAACAACAAAAATTACACCAATACTTACGCATTTTTGCACCCGGCCGTAAAAAATAAGATGTTAAATTACGAAAAAAGCAGAAACAAGAAAAAAGATTCTTAGCTACATTCCGTTTTGAACGATATATACTTTCGAAGATTTAGGGGAGGTTGAAGGAGATTCCTCATTCCTCCCGCAAAGCGGGATTCATTCGGAATGACATTTCATTTGGAAGGGATGGGGGGAAGAGAAGGCGGAATGCCTGTGGTATTCCGCCTTCTCTTCCCCTATTAACCCAACATTCCACTTGTCATTCCTAACGATAGTGAGGAATCTCATACAGTTGTAGCCGAATTTTTCTCCTTTCTTTCCGAACTAAGTGAGGAATCTCTTTCCATTATCTAGTTACTACTGGCTTTTTCATTCAAAACAGGAAGATTAGCAACAAATAATCAACTACTTGCAACATCTATGGCTTCAAGACCGTTATTTCTGAAATTGAAATATTTGAATTACTGTTTTTATTTATTCAGAAAAGATTTTCTATCTTTATCAGTTGTACTTAAAACATTTATGCAATGGCAAGTCTTAAGCTTCTCCTGGGATTGATCCCCTCAACTGCAAAATTAGAGCAGGCAGAAAAGGCCCTGATAGCTGAATTTGATAAGCTTACCGCCTTTTCTGATTCCGATACCCTGAAAAGATTCAATGAACTGAAGGACCTGGTTACATCATCCGATTTCCTTCAGAAGAAGAAAGAGATTGAATCTCTCAGCTTTAAGAAATCTGAAGAGTATGCAAAAGAAAAAGAGTTTTTATCTCTTCAGAAAGCAAAAGATATCATTCTTTACTTCAGAACTGTTGTCGGATCTGTCTTAAAGAAATTCAACGATCTGAATGGTTCTGAAAAGATCTCCAGCTATGAATCTCTTGAGAAGCTCGTCCAGTCTCTTGAATTTAAGGAGAAAATGAAGACCAAAGAATTCAAAGATTCTGATGATGCTAAAAAGCTCCAGGAATTTAACCGGTTAAAAGGAAGCTCCGAGATAAATGATTATTATCAGTTTAAAAAATCAAAGGAGTATGCCAACTTTCTGAATCTTGATGGTTCAACCAGGCTTGCCAGATATAATGAGCTTAAGGATTATGTGGCTACAAACGAATTCAAGGAAAGGAAAAATTATCTTCTTGATAAAAAAAGGTTTGAAAAGAGCGAAATGTTCAAAGAGTTGCAGGAGTACGATAAGCTGAAGAAGAGCGATGATATTCTGTGGTATTTTAAGGTAAAGGATTCCAATAAATTCGATGTTCTTAAGTCAAGAGAATTGATATTCAGCGATGAATTTGAAGGGAATGAACTTAACACAAAAACCTGGCTTACAAACTATTACTATGGCGATAAGCTGTTGAAAGACAGGTATTCTGTTGGTTCGGATCTCCAGGCATATACCGAAAAAGAGAATTTTGAAGTACGCAACAGCCTTTTGAAAATCATAACAAAACCTCAAAAAACAGAAGGTAAAGTTTGGTCAGCTGATGGCTTTAAAACAAAAGAATTTGCCTATACTTCAGGTATAGTCAATACCGGAAATAGCTTCCGCCAGAAATACGGAACATTCAATGCCAAGATCAAGCTTGGAAATCCTGCTGCAAAAAGTGCATTCTGGATGCTCGCCGATAAGATAACACCACATATAGATGTTTGTCGTACGGCTAATGGTAAAGTTGTTTGTGATTATTTTCCTTCAGCTGATAAGAGAACCAAAGCTTCAATCGGAGCAAAATATGCAAATGATTTTTATATCTACACTCTCGAATGGACTCCCGATAAACTTGTCTGGAAAATTAATGATACAGAGATACTTACACAAACATCTGGTGTTCCCCAGGATCCAATGTACGTACTCTTTTCCGGCGGTCTTGATAAACCTGTTAACAGTATGATTACCACGGAAATCGACTGGGTGAGAGTGTATCAGCCGAAGAAATAGCCCCTGGCAATCCGCCAGTTGGCGGATAGCCTGCCCCCTAAAGGGGGCCTAATTCACATATATTCAGTTAATTATCTTATATTCCTGGATTTAGCCCCCCTTCAGGGGGGCATCCCCGCCTTAGCGGGAAGGGGGGCCATTAATTTGTAACATTTCCCACTTTTATCCGTCTATGCATTGTAAAACGTTTTATGACTGTAAAGGAATATAACAGATCTGTTGAAGAGTATGCCGATTCTGTTTACCGCTTCGTCCGTGCTGACCTGAAAGACGAAGAGAGGGCAAATGATATCGTGCAGGATAGCTATGAAAAGCTCTGGAGACACGTTGCCGAAATAGAATATGCTGTTGTAAAATCGTGGTTGTTCTCTACAGCTTATCATGTTATGATCGATATCATCCGAAAGGAGAAAAGGATGACTATCCTTGATGAATCACATGAAAAAGATCTGTTATTTGAATCACAGTACTCAGACCTCAATGAGATTCTCCATGCAGCTCTTGACCGTCTTCCGGAACAACAACGATCTGCTGTTCTGCTACGCGATTATGAAGGATACAGTTACAAAGAAATCGGAGAAATAACCGGTTTAAGCGAAGCCCAGGTGAAAATAAATATATACAGGGGACGATTAGCCCTAAAAAGCTATATATGTAAAATTGAAACAGTTATTTAGTCATGCAACCCGACAGATCAAATTACGAAATATGGCTTATTGACTGGCTTGACGGTAATCTCGATAAGGTTCAGACTGAGCAGCTTATGGCATTTCTCGATAAAAACCCTGATATAAAAGAAGAAGCCGATATCTTGTCATCATCTTATTTGCTGCCTGAAAAGCAATCGTTCTTACAAAAAGATAATTTGAAGAAAAATATTGAAGATCTTACTCCTTCACAGCTTGAATATCTTTCTGTTGCATATCTTGAAAACGATCTTTCAGCTGATCAGCTGGCAGAATTAAAGCAAAACCTCGATCAAAATAAGGAAGGGAAAAAAGTATTTGATTTAATTCAGAAAATAAAATTTGCGCCGGCTTATTCAGGGTACAGATATAAAAACAAGCTTAAAAAACTGACTGCCCGAGAAAAGGTAAAAAGATTATCTGTTATAGGATTAAGTGCAGCGGCAGCAATTGCACTCCTAATTTTGAGTTCAGTATTTATTTCACATCAAACAGCTGGAAAATCTGATCTTGTTACAGATAATATTATTACTGACAGCCTGGAAATTCAATCTTCTGTTCCTGTAATTAGTCCCCCAGAATATCGGTCTGTAGATCTGGTTTCAGAAAAAACCAGTCCGAAGGTTGGCATTAAAACTAATAACATCCTGGCTTCCAATGAAATAATTAACGAGATTGTCAAAGCAGATAATCCCGATTCTTCTGTTTTAAAAAGGGAAAATCCTGATTATTTTATTTCCAGAGTTCCTCTTCTTTCAGAAGTCGACCTGAGAACAGAAATAGAAAATCAGGTTTTAATTGCATCAAATTATCCTATCATAAGACCTTATTATGCTGATGACAGAAGTCGTTTAAGTAAATTTATTGCCAGAACATTTCGTGAAAAGCTTCTTAAAGATGAACCAACAAGCGATGCTCCGCTTAAGCCTTATGAAATTGCTAAAGCAGGAATTGACGGATTAAATAAACTACTAGGCTGGGAAATGGCTCTTAAAGAATCGAATGATACCTCCGGTGAATTAACATCTGTTTCATTCAGCTCGAGAATTCTTAAGTTCAATGCACCTGTGAAAAAAGCTGAATCTTCACAGTAACTTTTTATCACATCTGATCGTCCTAGCATCAGAAACAACAAAAGAACCATATTATGAAAAAGATTGGAACAATATGCTTATTGACATTACTGATAATTCTGGGATACCGTCCTGAAGTATTTGCTGAAAAGAATTACGAACTTTTTTATTGTATTAATTGTCACGATGATGATAAAGACAAAGATCATGAACACAGTAGACCTCACTTCAAAGGACATTGGGCAGGTATTGAATTTGGATTTAATAATTATCTGACACCTGATAATAGTTTTTCATTGCCGGTGAATATGGATTATATGACACTCCATTCGGGTAAATCAAATAATTTAAATCTCAATTTTTATCAGATCAGTGTCGGAATAACAAAGCATTTCGGATTTGTAACAGGACTTAGCCTTAACTGGAATAATTACCGGTTCGATGGATATAATAATATTCAAAAAATAGATTCAACCGGTTTTATCGGTATGCTTGATACGGGTGATGAGCCTTTGAAAAAGTCAAAATTCGGAACTTTATATTTGGATATGCCTCTTTTACTGGAAATTCAAATACCTGCTGATCATAACCGTCTTCACATAGCTGTAGGACCTATTGGTGGAGTCAAACTATTCTCATATTCATCAATAGTTTATAAGAATAAAGACAAGATTAAATCAGGTAATGATTTCAATCTGAATATGCTTCGTTACGGTATAACAGCACGTATCGGGTGGGAGAATTTTCATGTCTACGGGACATATTATATGACTCCCTTATTCAAGAAAGATATGGGACCGGAAGGCCCCGCCGGTGTAAATCTTTATCCATTTGAAATAGGTTTTGCATTCACTATTGACTAATAAATTCAATCCGGCTTAATTAGGTATAGTCAGGCATGCCTGTCTATACCTTTTTTATTATTCCCCTTGTTTGAAATTTCATTTTTTGTATCCTGCCGGCTACTATGTATATTTGTGATATCCAACTATAAATCGAGCAATGCCGGATAATATTCTGTCTCAACGTGAATTAAGGCGATACAGCAAACAAATAATGATCCCCGAAATTGGGATTGAAGGACAGGAAAAACTGAAGCAGGCCAGCGTCCTGGTTATCGGTGCCGGAGGTCTGGGATGCCCTGTCCTTCAATATCTTGTTGCTGCAGGTGTCGGGAAAGTGGCAATTGTCGAATTTGACATGGTTAACGAGACAAATCTTCAAAGACAAATTTTATATGGTTCAGATGACGTTGGAAAACTTAAATCTATAATTGCAAAAAACCGTCTTGAACATCTTAATCCGCTGGTCGAAATTGAAATTTTTAATCTCCGCCTCGATGCAACAAATTCTTTAGGGATAATAAAAGATTTCGACGTAATTGTTGATGCTACAGATAATCTTGAAACCAGATATATTATCAATGATTCATGTGTTATTCTTAATAAGCCAATGATACATGGAGCTATTTATAAATTTGAAGGACAGGTCTCGGTTTTTAACTATAACGAAGGAGCAACTTACAGATGTTACAATCCTTCAGGCAGTAAAAAAGATTATAAAAATCCATTTCCTGCTGATGTCGGGTTGCTGGGTGTTCTGCCTGGAATTACCGGTACATTTATGGCAAATGAAGTAATAAAAGTAATTACCGGGATAGGGAATATTTTAAGTGGTAAAGTTTTGTTATTCAATATTTTGGACCATTCTTCCCGTTTGATTACTGTCAAGAATGTTCCTGGAAACCATAATATTAAAGTAATAAACAACTTCTGCTGATGATAATCTCTCCTTCCTGCTTTGAAAAGGAATTCTGATTTCATTCAAATAAATTAACTTTGTTCACCGTTATCTGGCCTGCACACAGATTTCCGGAAAGTTTATGAAGATTTTTTTCAGAATACTTAAAGTCCTTGCTGTTCTTATCATTACAGTTATTTTGTCTTTATTTACTGCTTCGTTCCTGATGCAGAATAAAGTTGCAGATTATATAATCAAATCCTTAAATAAAAACATTGCGACAAAATTTGAATTTGGTTCAGTCAGATTATCATTTCTGAGAAAATTCCCAGAAGCTTCTCTTGATTTAAAAAATGTTCTGGTACATTCATCACCCGGTTACGATAAAACCGGTTTTACAACTATTAATACCGACACTCTTCTGGCTGCCAGATCAGTATTAATTGAATTTGATATAACCGATATTATTAACGGTATATACAATATTGAAAGGATAGGGATTAATGAAGGACGATTAAATCTTTTCACTGATACATCAGGTTTTGTTAATTATGAAATTATCGCTGACAGTTCAAAAAATACAAATGTTAATTTCAGGCTCAACCTCGACAGGATCCTGATTTCCGATCTGTATGCGACCTATAATAATCTGGCAACAAAGCTCATTATCAAAGGCTTTATTGAGAACGGACGGTTAAAGAGTTTAATGTCAGGCGATAATATAGATTTTACTGCTGCAGGGGAAATGCAGATTGATTTTTTCAAGCTTTATGATTTCATCATTTCGAAAGATATTGCCGCTGATCTTAATATTAATCTTCAGAGGTCAGGCAAAGGGATCCTCTTTAATAAGAGCTCAATTGTTCTTAATAATTTTTATTTCGGATTATCTGGCTTTGTATCAGCGGATAATGTGCTCGATCTTTCACTGTCCGGAAAGAATATTGATATTGCCGGCATCAAAAATTATTTCCCGGAAAAGCTTCAGGAGAAAATTGCGGAATATAATCCTGCCGGAGTTATGAATATTGACAGTAAAATAAAAGGGCGGTTATCACGAACAGAAAATCCCAGCCTTGACATAAATTTTAATCTCGATAAAGGCTCTGTATCCTATGGTCATTCGGCACTTAAAATTAATGATCTTTCGTTCAAAGGATTTTTTACAAACGGTCCCGGTAAGGTGCCAAAAACCAGTTCATTATCAATCAGTGATTTTAACGGAGTTCTCGGATCATCAAAATATAACGCATCGCTGTTATTGTCTGATTTCGATACACTGAATATGACCCTTCAGTTAAAAGGGAAAGTAATACCTGTCGAGCTTAAAGAGTTTTTCAATCTGAAAAATATTTCTTCTGCAAAAGGAGATATTGATCTTGATCTGAAAATGGACGGGATATTCCAGAAAAAAGAAAAATATGTCCTTTGGGATATTTTCAGCCTCAACCCGGTTGCAGATCTGACATTTAATTCTTTTGGTTTAGGACTTAAAAATGATAAAACCCTGATAGATAAGGTTAATGGAAGCCTTTTGGTTGGCGATACAGTTGTCGCTAAGAATTTCCGGTTGACATATAAAGATCAGAATTTCCATTTTAACGGCATCTTTATTAATCTTCCTGAATGGCTGGCCGGTAATTCTGTTTTTTTGAAAGTTTCTGCTGATGTCACGTGCAATAAGCTTGTTCCGGAATTATTATTTCCGGCCTGGTCAAAGAAAGATTCTTCCATAATTAACAAAACTGCTTATTCTTTCCCCGGAGATATAATGCTTGATCTCAATTTTAAGATTGATAATCTGGTTTATAAAACTTTTCAGGCTGAGAAAATCAATGGCACTTTAAGCTACAAACCAAGGATTCTGAATTTTAAAACACTGAATTTAAATTCATTGGATGGGATAATCTCAGGCAATGGTTTTATAGTACAAAACACCGATAAGTCATTTATCGGAAGGGGTAGCTTTAATTTTGAAAAGATTAATATAAACAAGGCATTTGTTACATTTCATAATTTCAGCCAGAATTTCATAAAAGCAGAAAATCTTGCAGGAACCTTGTCCGGTTCATTGTCACTATTGATCCCAATGGATTCTCTGATGAATCCTGAAATAAAATCTATATCGGCCGAAGGAAAATATCTTATTTCCAACGGCGCTCTTATTAATTTTGAACCGGTTAAAGAACTCTCGTCATTTATTGAAATATCAGAGCTTGAGAACATAAGCTTTGAAAGACTTGAAAATAATTTTTTTATAAAAAACAATTTTTTGTACACCCCGCAAATGGACGTCAGATCTTCAGCTGCTGATCTGATTGTCAATGGCAAGCATAGTTTTGATAACAATTATGAATATCATGTTAAAATATTGTTGTCCGAAATGCTGAGTAAAAAAATTAAGAAACCAAAGCCAAACACAACTGAATTCGGAGCAGTGCAGGACGATGGTCTGGGGCGTACATCTCTTCTGCTTAGAATTGAAAATAAAGGAGAAGATATAAAAGTCGGATATGATATAAAAGCTGCCGGGAATCAGATAAAAAATGAAATTAAATCAGAAAAACAAACTCTGAAAACTATTCTCAAAGAAGAATATGGCTGGTTTAAAAACGACTCAACCGTCAATAAGACCAAGCCAAACAGCTCACCCCGGTTCAGGATAACATGGGAGGAAACGGATTCTGTGAAAGTTGAAAATGAGCCTCCTGCAGAGAAAAAAGAAAGTGCAATTAAGAATTTGTTTAAGAAAAAATAATTAATTTAAAGGCCTAAAAACCAGTATGTTGAATAATTACCTGAATAAGACACCCTGGATGCTGTTTCTCTTCCTGTTCGCAATCCTGATTGGGCTTGGATCTCTTATTTATACCCGTTATCTTGTCGGTATTCTTAAAATTGAAGAGAGGAAAAAAGTTGAACTCTGGGCGGAAGCTGAATTACTTGTTGTATCAGCAGATTCAAGTCAGAATATCGGATTCCCTTCATCAATTATTGAAAACAACAGTACGGTTCCGGTAATTCTTACTGATGAATCGGACAGAATAATTGCTGTTAAAAATTTTGATGAATTACGTATCCGCGATTCAGCTTATATTTTATCACAATTCGAAAAGATCAAAAAAAGAACTAATCCTATTGTTATTGACCTTGGAAATAATCATAAAAACCTTATCTATTATAAAGACAGTACTATACTTACTCAGCTGATCTATTACCCTTATGTTCAGCTTGGGATAATTATGCTTTTTATTCTTGTGGCATACCTGGCATTCAGCTCTTCGAAAAAAGCGGAAGATAATCAGGTGTGGGTCAGCATGTCGAAAGAAACTGCTCATCAGCTTGGGACACCAACCTCTTCGCTTGGTGGGTGGGTAGAAATATTAAACCACAAGTACCCGGAGGTGAAAATTACAAGGGAGATTGCTCTTGATGTCGAACGGCTTGAAAAAATAACGGAAAGGTTTTCAAAGATTGGTGCAAAACTCACTTTAAATAGTGAAAATATTATAGCAATCATTTCCCGAACAATTGATTATTTAAAAACCAGGACATCCTCTAAAATCAGGTTCAGCTATGATTTTAATGAATCCCGGACAGTTATGGTTCCGGTTAGTGCCGCTCTTTTTGAATGGGTTATTGAGAATATCTCAAAGAATGCTATCGACGCAATGGAGGGAAACGGTGAAATTAATTTCCGGATTTCAGAGACGGAAAAGAACTTTATAATTGATATTTCAGATACCGGCAAAGGCATCCCTAAACGTGCTTTTAAGAAAATATTTAATCCCGGATATACCACAAAGCAGCAAGGATGGGGATTAGGACTTTCTCTCGCAAAAAGAATCATCGAAGAGTATCATAATGGACATATTTATGTAAGAAATTCTGAAATCGGGAAAGGATCGTGCATCAGAATAGTCATGAATAAGGATTAACACTAATCTTTATATTTGCAGCCTGTAAGTTTTTGCAATGAACAGAAAAGACATAGAAATAATGGCTCCTGCCGGATCGTATGAATCTCTTATGGCCGCAATCCAGGGTGGTGCTGATTCTGTTTATTTCGGTGCTGAACAATTCAATATGAGAGCCGGATCTTCAAATAATTTTACTCTCGATGACCTTAAAAATATTACTGCAACATGTAAGAAAAACGGACTGAAAAGCTATCTCACGGTTAATGTCGTGGTTTATGATAATGAGATTGAACAGATGCAAAAGATCATTGATGCCTCTGCAGAAAGCGGGATTACAGCAATTATTGCTTCAGATCTTTCAGCAATAAAATATGCTTTTGATAAAGGAATTGAGGTTCACCTTTCAACCCAGCTTAATATTTCAAATTTCGAAGCGTTAAAGTTTTTTTCACAATGGGCTGATGTCGTCGTACTTGCAAGGGAATTGAATCTCGACCAGGTTAAGCATATTTTTGATAAGATCAGAGAACATGATATCAGGGGTCCGAAAGGAGATCTTGTGAAGATTGAAATATTTGTGCATGGAGCTCTGTGCATGGCCATATCAGGCAAATGTTATCTAAGCCTTCATGAAAATAATACATCGGCCAATCGTGGTAATTGTTATCAGACCTGCCGTAAATCTTATATCGTTACAGAAAAAGAATCGGGCTTTGAGCTCGAGCTGGATAATGAATATATAATGTCGCCCAAGGATTTGTGCACTATAGGATTCATTGACAAACTGATTAATGCCGGAGTAAGAGTTTTTAAAATTGAAGGCCGGGCCCGGTCAGCAGAATATGTAAAGGTGGTTTCATCATGTTACAATGAAGCAGTGCAAGCTGTAGTTGATGGAACATATAACGAGCAACAGATTGATGACTGGAAAATAAGATTATCATCTGTATTTAACAGGGGTTTCTGGGATGGATATTATCTCGGTCAGAAGCTTGGAGAATGGAATACAAAATACGGATCAAGCGCTACAAAAAGAAAGCTCTATCTCGGGAAAATAACCAATTATTTCACCAAACTGAATGTTGCTGAAATTAAGCTTGAAAACGGTGATTTGAACAAAGGTGATACAATACTTATAACCGGCCCCTCAACAGGAGTTATTGAATATGCTGTGAGCGAGATCAGGGTTGATTTGAAGGAGACTGAAAAAGCGTTTAAAGGTGAATTCTGCTCAATTAAAATCCAGGATTATTTAAGGCGTTCTGATAAGGTTTATAAATGGGTTTCATCTGATGAATGTAATGACCTTTAATTTAATCTGATTCCCAGGTTATTTGTTTTGAAGCTTCAAGTATTTTATTCGCATTTGCCTCAATATCATCGTTTTCCACTTCAACATAGATTACATTCCCTGAATGTTTTTTTGTAATTCCGTATAAATATGCTTTATCGTAATACTTCAGGGTAATTCTGATTGCTCTTTCAAAATCTTTGGTATCAACAGCGTTAATAGCATCTTTTGTATTATCTCCTCCCATTCGTTTGCTTATTTTTATTATTGAATTCTTAAGCATCTCCGGAGGGTATGCTGAATATTCTTCAATAAGTCTCGGAACTCTTTTATCAACATCCATAATCAAAATAATAGCAGGGGCTTTTTGAAGATTATTATAAAAGAAGTCGGGCATAAAAACAGTGCCGATGTTACGGCTTTCATCTTCGATCCATACAGGAAGATTATTATTCAGATTTACCCATTCATTATAAAGCAGATTGGCAAAATGTTCGGAAGTGGGTTGTGCAGGCTGGCCCAGGGCTCCGAAAGCTGATCCTTTGTGATTTGCAAGGCCTTCAAGATCAATAAACTGATGTTTTAATTTCCGGATATGATGCAGAATATGTGTCTTACTGCTTCCGGTCATTCCGCCCAGGATAATTACTTTGCGTTTTTCTGCAAGGCGTGAAATAATATGTCGTCTGTAAGTTTTATATCCTCCATCAAGAATTTCAACATTTAAATCACCCAGGGTAAAGAGCCAGGCCATTGTTTCAGATCTCATTCCTCCACGCCAGCAGTGAACAAGAAGCTTGTTTTCTTTTGCAATCTTAAGTGCTGCCAGAAGCTTTAAATGCATTGCAGGACCTGTAAGCTCTATTCCTTTAATAATAGCCTTGTTTCTGCTTTCCTTCTTATATGTAATCCCGACAGCTTCCCGTTCCTGGTCGTCAAAAAGAGGAATGTTAAAAGCACCGGGGATGTGTCCTGCCTTAAATTCAGACGGAGATCTTACATCAACGACAGGGATACTTTCTGCCAGTTCCAGAAATTTATGAATACCTGTTTTCTTCAATAGCTGAAATACAATGAGTTTAAAGGAAATGTCTGCCCGTTCCGGTGTGGCTGGTCAGCTTTTCTTAAAATATTTTGTAAATAGTTTTTTAAGCTCTTCAAGTCTCACTGGCTTAGCGATGAATTCTTTTATACCTGATAATTCTGCTTTCCTTTTGGCATCAGGCATATTATCGGCTGTAAAAGCGACAATCAGAACTGTTTTGTCAATTGCCAGTATTTTTCTGGCCGAGTCAAATCCGCTCATCTCAGGTAAAATAAGATCCATAAAAATCAGGTCGTATTTCTTATTTTTTGCGGCAATAAAACCGGCATAACCATCATCAGCAAAATCAAAGGAATATCCCAGTGTTTTTAGCATGGTCCCTATTACTTTTTGATTCATTTTATTGTCTTCGACGATCAGGATTTTTATATCACTTTTAATATTACTTATATCAACAGACGAATTGATTGATTCCAGGTAAGGAAAGCTATCGTGAATTACTTCCATCAGCTCATTGTTGTCATATGGTCTGACAAGGTAATGATCAATTCCCAATGTAATGCATTTCAAATAATTACCCTTCTGATCATTGGAACTGAACATAATCAGAACGAGGCTGCTGGAGAGATCATTTTCCCAGATTGATTTTGCAACATCAAATCCATTGAATCCAACATCATCAAGTATTACAATAAGGTTATATTTGTCGGTAGAGACGTTCAAGTTAGATTTTATTTGATCGACTGTTGATTTCTGATATGATGTAACAGAAACGGTCAGCCCTAATTTGTGAAGAGAACTCAGGATTTCTTCGTCTCTTGATTGCGGAGCTGTAATAATAAGGGCTTTTATTTTATCGAATGATTTAATTCCTTTCTGATCAATGTTTTTAATAATTCTGTCGTTTGAATAAGCTGTGACAGTAAACATTACTTTTGTTCCCTTGTTTCCGGGAAGACCTGAAGGGCTATCGGCAGTAAGTTCTCCGCCCATCATTTCCACAAGCTGTTTTGCAAGAATAGTCCCAAATTCTGATTCGTCACTGCTTCTTACTGCTTTTGATTCAATATTTACAAAATCCCCAAATATTTTTTTCAGATTTGCTTTATCGAAACTTAGTCCGGTGTCAAGTAATTCAAAGCCCAGAGTTATTATTCCGTTTTCGTTGCTTTTCAGCCTGCATTTTAATTGTATCGCTCCTTTTTCAGTATTTGAAGCTGAATAATTAATAAGATTGGTTAAAACCTGTCTTAACCTGAAAGGATCAGAAATAATGCTTTCCGGGACATTCTCATCGATTGTACAGGAAAAAATAACGTCTTTATCATCTATATAAGTATTTGCAAGATCCGTACAATAACTAATCTCTTCTCTTAGGTTAAACGGGATTTCATCAAGGATCATTTTGCCGGTTTCAATTTTAGAAAAGTCAAGGATATCATTGATTATATTCAGCAGAACTTCAGTTGATCTTCGCAAAAGAGTAATTATTTCCTTGACATCATCCGTGATTGCCTGTTTATTGAGAATGTCTGTCATTCCGATGATTCCGTTTAACGGGGTCCGGATTTCATAGCTCATTCTTGCAAGAAACTCAGATTTCGCAATATTGGCTTTTGCTTCCTGTTTTCTAGCTGATTCCAGCATGGTAACATCAATCAGGATCTCCATTGTTGCTTCTTCTCCCATAAAAATAACAGGAATGCTGTTTCTGTAGAGTACAATTTCGCCGATTTCTTTCTTAATTATTACAAATTGATCAGGATTAAATGTTCCGCTCAGGTTCTTTGAGAAGTATTCACTGACCTCGGATACAGATGTCTCGGGGAATATTTTCCCCCGCATTTCAGATTCGCCTGAGTATGAATACTGAGTCGCAGCAACTTTGTTTGCTTTTATTATTTCACGATTCTTATTATGTATAATTACTCCTACCGGCATTTCTTCAATCAGGGTGAAGAGCATTTTTTCCGATTCACCCAGACGTTTTGTCTCTGATTTCTGTCTTTTTAGATATCTCCAGAAAATATAAATGATAATCTGAATAAGCAGTAGTGTACCAAAAACAATAAAAAGCGAGTTTCTGATCAGGTATTTTTGAAAAAAATCGGTTGGAGCTGAAAAAACAAGACCAATGTTTCTTTGAATAAGTTGAGTTGAATAATATGATGAGATAATTTCTTTTGTTTTCCCGTCAAATATAGCCTTGTGTATGGTATTTGCTATTGAGCCTGATTCAATAGCAGAGGTGATTTCCCCAATTTCAGAGTAGGTAATTTTGTTGCCGAAATTATTATAAACGATTTCTCCTGAATCACTTACAACCCATTGCCATTGATAATCCTTAAGATTAAAAACAGAAAATATTTCATTAAAGTATTTCTGATAATTAATAGAAACAACAATGTTTCCGATTGTAATATTGTTCTTTATCAGAGGTAAATAATAATCAAATGTTTTGTTCTCCAGGACTAGTTTTTCCATCTCAAGAATTTCTCCCTGCACATGAAGGACAAACGTTTGTTCAAGCCAATCTCCCGTATCGTCTTTCTTTAAGGTGTATTCATTCCTTTTATCATCATAAAGTTTCATTCCGGTAACCAGATCCTGATACTTTGAAAAGAATAATTTCATGTTTTCCTTAGCTCTGTATTGTTTTTCGTTATCAGTGAAAAAAAGAGCCAGATCATCCGAGAAACTTATCTTATTAAGATCGCTTAAGAAATTATTGTTGGTATTATCCACAGAGAGACCTACTATCTGTACCTGCCGGTCAAGTAATGTCGTAATATAATTTATCTGCTTGTTATACAGGTTTCTGTAATAGAAGAAATTAGCCAGCATTATCACAACAAATGCTGAATAGACAAAAATCAATAGCTTTTTCATTTGTGAATAATATACGGCTGTCAAAGTATATAAAGATACGTTTAAATCCTCAATTAAAATATTATCTCAACGGTATTTCCTGTTTTCATCCTCAAGGATATTGAGATAGCTTTTGTAGCGCAAAGGATCTATGAGCTTGTTTTCAACTGCATTTCTGACAGCACAGTCAGGTTCATCAAGATGAAGACAATTATAAAACCTGCAATTTTTTGAAATTCTGAATATTTCCGGGAAAAAATGATAAATTTCATTCCTGTTCATATCTACAACACCAAATCCCCTGATACCGGGAGAATCGATAATAAATCCCTCAAAAGGCATTTTATGCATTTCGGGAAATGTGGTAACATGCTTACCCTGTTTATGATAATCAGATACTTCTTCAGTTTTTAAATTAAGTGCCGGATTTAATATGTTTAATAATGTAGTTTTCCCTACTCCGGAATTACCTGCAATGAGACTGATCCTGTCTTTCATTTTTTCTTTCAGAATATCAGTCCCGGAGTTGCTGATCAGTGATAATCTGAAACACTCATACCCTATTTTACTGTAGAGTGAGATTAGATACTCCATGCGTTCTGTCTCCTTTTTCCCATACAGATCAACTTTATTGATAATAATGTTAGCAGGCACCCTGTAGGCTTCAGCAGTGATCAGAAATCTGTCAATGAATTCGACTGGTGTTTCAGGAAGTATTATCGTTATCATCAGGAATGCCTGGTCAATGTTTGCTGCAATTATCTGGGATTCCTTTGAAAGATTTGAAGCTTTCCTGAGGATATAATTCTTACGTTCAAGAACTTCAGTAATTATACCTGAATTTGTACTTCTTTCAAATTCAAATAAAACATTGTCACCTACCGCAACAGGATTTGTTGTCCGAAGCTCTTTTACCCGGAATTTGCCTTTGATGGTACATCCAATTACTTCTCCTTTTTTATTCAGAACTTTGTACCTGCTTCCTGTTGATTTTATTACAAGACCTTTTTCCAAATGTTCATTGGTTTATAACAAAATTAAATCCTTTTTATTCATCCTCTGCGGCAGAAATGAAAATCCTTTGTGAATCCTGGTCCTTTGTGGTTAAAAAGAAATATTATTTAACCACTAAGAGCACAAAGGAATCACGATAGCTATGTAATACTTCAGAATTAAAGTAACAATTTCTATTCTCAATGTTAACTACCCCCTTTCTTATTTCCCCCAGGGGGGAAAGGATTTATTTGGCTTCCCGCCTCAGCGGGATTGGGAAGGGGGTATTTTGAATTAATAAGGAAACAAAACAAACTAAGGAGAAGTATTTAATAAAACTGTTACATGAATTGTGAAGAAATACATAGCTATCGGGACACTAAGAGCACAAAAGAAATAAGTCTGTTCTCGTTAATTATCCGAAGCCATCAGCAGGAATGGCTTCATTTCAAAGCTGTGATAATATGGTCTCAGCCTTTCAGTGTTATAATCTGATAATTTGACAATCTTCTTTGATGATGCTACAACATCAATTGGCACATTGTCGTAACGGCCGTTTTGGAGCACAACAATACGACCATGAACACCTTTAAGTATAAGGTCAAGAGCCAGGTTTCCATAAGCCATCGGTACAATCGAATCAAGGAAATCCGGATCGCCGCCACGAACCATATAGCCAAGCTTCTGGTTGATGATATTGATAGTTTTGCCGTTATTGTATTTTCCGGATAATTCTTTTATTTTCTGTGAAACAACGTCTCCAATACCTCCCAGTTTAGCATGTCCGTATGCATCCTTTTCGCTATCGGTAAAGATCATCTCGCCGCCTTTGAACATTGCTCCTTCAGAGACAAGAACTATTGAATACTTGCTGGGGTTTTGATTCCTGTCTTCAACAAGAAGTTTTGTAAGTAATTCAATATCAAATTTATATTCTGGTATTACACATCGGTTTGCCGAACCGGCCATAGTAGGAAGCATTGCAGTAAATCCGGCATAACGACCGAATACTTCAAGGACCATAATTCTTTCGTGTGACCCGGCTGAGGTCCTCAGGGTATTCGTCATTTGGATGGTTCGTGTTACACAGGTGCTGAAGCCTATGCAGTAATCTGTACCCGGAACATCGTTATCCATTGTTTTTGGAATTGCGACAACTTTGACACCTTTTTTGTAAAGATGGACTCCATAACTAAGAGTATCATCTCCGCCAATAGGAACCAGATAATCAACGCCAAGCCATTCAAGGTTTTTAATTATCTCGGGGGTAAGGTCATTCATTTCTGCATTATAGGTTCCCTGAAGATGTTCAGGGACGGTGGATTTTGACATGTGGCTGGGCCGTGTTCTTGATGTGTGCAGAAAAGTCCCTCCTGTCCGGCCGGCTTTATTAACGACATTATCTGATAATATCTCGTAACAGTTGCTGTTGTCTGCTTTGATATCCCTGATTATTTCTGTAATACCTGCCCAGCCTCTGCGCAGCCCTATTACTTTATAACCTTCTCGGTTTGCGCGTATTGTAACTGCACGTATTGCCGGGTTAAGACCCGGAACATCTCCTCCTCCGGTTAGAATAGCAATAATCCCTTTTGTCTTCGGTATTGAAATGTTGCTTAGCTTTTCCTTTGTTGCCATATTCCTTATTTTTTTAAGACCTCAAAAATATAATATTTTAAGATTATTTTGATGGATTAACTGCAATATTTACCCGTTTGATATAAGGTGAGATGAATTACTCTATCCTCTTTTTGAAAGGATTTCAAGCTTGTTAATATCAACCACTTCAATGGTTTTACCAAACATTTTAATGATTTCTTCCTTTTTAAAATCAGAGAGTGTCCTGATCACATTGGCAGTGCTCATACCTATATAGTCTGCAATCTCCTGGCGTGAAACAGGAAGGTCGAAAATTCTGGTATTATAAATTTCTTTGGTAAAATATAAGAGAACAAATGCAACCCGGCCAACAAGATTTTTTTGCCTTATGTCAAGTGTTTGATTTATAATCTTATCATTGATTTTGGAAATTTTTGTCAGCAGACCCATGGCAAATCCACCATTCTTCATAAAAAGGTTTTTGATAAAC
>JAPLEC010000462.1 GCA_026391515.1 Bacteroidia bacterium
TCTGGAACATGTCGAAGCTCCGTGGAAATGGATTAAAGAAGTTGAAAGAGTTACAAAGAATGGAGGGATTGTATGTATAATTACGCCATTTTCTGTAGATGAACACAGGTATCCTGTTGATTGCTGGAGGATCTTACCTGATGGTTACAGATTTTTGTTGGAGAAAGAAAATAATTTTACTATACTGGAAACAAAAATTAACAATCCCTTGCTTGAAATAAGAAATACATTTTCTGGTTATAGGCCAAGATTGAAATGGATATTAAAATTATTTCCTGTAAAAATCAGAAAAAAGGTATTTGGATATGAATTTTATCCATATCAGGATACTTATGTTATAGCAACCAAAAAAACAGTATAAATTTTCCAAATAATATTTCAGTGGTATTTAATCATAAGTACAGCACCCAATAAAGGCTATATGCCAGAAGAGTTTCACTGATAGATGTATAATTCATATATAAAGATTGTTTAACCCTGAATAATTACAACCATGAAAAACATTTTTATCGAACTGACAGGAACTGATGATGAAAAGTTTGTATTCAATGTCATGCATATAGCATGGATTGTACCAAATAAAAACGGCACAACTATTAACTCCGATCTTCAATATATTGGTGTGCCCAGAAAAGTAAAGGAATCATATCAGGAGGTGAGATCCTTAATTGCATCCCTCGATTCTTAGTGAAGGAGAGAGCAGATCAGAAATAATGACCCCTGGAATCAGTTCGCTATTTTATCAGCCACAAGGTCACCAACTTCTGAAGTAGAATAACCCATTTTCCCTGCTCCAAGATCTTTCACCTTGTTGGCAGTCACGTACATTATCGCATTTTCAACAGACTGAGCAGCTCTTTCTTCACCCAGATGATCAAGCATCATTGCCCCGCATGAGATTGCTGCCAGCGGATTAATAACATTCCTGCCTGTATACTTAGGAGCAGAGCCACCAATTGGCTCAAACATCGAGACACCTTCAGGATTAATATTTCCGCCTGCCGCAATACCCATACCTCCCTGCGTTATAGCTCCGAGATCCGTGATAATATCCCCGAACATATTAGTGGTTACAATCACATCGAACCACTCAGGATTTTTAACCATCCACATGCAGGTCGCATCGACATGATAATACTCACGGACAATATCCGGATATTCAGCTTTGCCCATTTCATGAAAAGCTCTCTCCCAGAGATCAAAAACATAAGTCAGGACATTGGTCTTTCCGCAAAGTGCAAGTGTGTTTTTCTTTTTTCTTTTCCTCGTGTATTCGAATGCATAACGCAGGCAGCGGTCAACCTGCATACGACTGTAAACCATATTCTGAACAGCAATTTCATGAGGGGTACCCTTCATGGTTACACCTCCGCTGCCTGTATAAACATCACCGGTATTCTCCCTTACAACCACATAATCAATATGTTCCGGCCCTTTATCTTTAAGCGGAGTTGCAACTCCCGGATAGAGTTTTACAGGTCGGAGATTAATGTACTGATCGAGTTCAAAACGTAATCTCAGCAGAATTCCTTTCTCAAGAATACCTGGTTTGACATCCGGATGTCCTATAGCTCCAAGTAAAATTGAATCGAACTTTTTAAGCTGTTCCGGGGCAGAATCAGGAAGCACTTCACCTGTCCTCAGATAACGTTCTCCGCCAAAATCGAACTCTTCATAATTGAGCTTAAATCCGAATTTTGAAGCTGCTGCACTGAGCACTTTTTTGGCTTCTCTCACAACCTCCGGACCGGTACCATCGCCCGGGATAACTGCAATATTGTATGCTTTATTCATAAAGATCTGATTATTAGCTGTTTATTCATTTGAATTATTGACAAGGATTTTTTGTCCCAATTTAATTTCATTGTTCTCAACGATATTCAGCATCTTCTCTGTAGCCTTTATAGCCGATTCAGTCTGATCAGCATCGAGACCTTTAGTCTTGAATTCCTTTTTATTAAGACTCCAGGTTATTACAGTCTCGACAAGGGCATCTGTTTTCCCGCCCGGAGGAATTGAAACCTGGTAATCAATTAAAAGTGGGAGACTCTTTCCCAACCTGTCATAAATAATTCTGATAGCTTTCATAAATGCATCATATTGCCCGTCGCCTGAGGAAGTCTCCTGGTAAAGATTACCATCTATCTCAATCTGAACGCTGGCAAAAGGTTTTAATCCGTAAGAAAGCGACAGTGAATAGTTCTTTATAAAGATCTTATAATCAGAAGTATCCGAGCCTAAAACATCAGAAATTATGAACGGAAGATCTTCGGTTGTGACATTTTCCTTCTTATCGCCGAGCTCAATCACTCTCTGAGTGATCTTTTCAATTGATTCCGGATTGAGAGATAATCCAAACTCTTCAAGGTTTTTCCTGATGGTAGCTTTACCCGACTGTTTGCCAAGTGCATATTTTCTTTTTCTGCCAAATCGTTCTGGCAGAAGATTATTGTAATAAAGATTGTCCTTGCTATCGCCGTCGGCATGGACTCCTGATGTTTGTGTAAAAACATTCTCACCGATCAAAGGCTTATTTACAGGAATGCGGATCCCACTGAATGTCTCAACGATTTTGCTCGCTTTGGTAATTTCAAATTCATTTATGTTGGTTTCGGCATGAAGTTGATCGCGCAGCACACCTATCACACTGGAGAGAGGGGCATTGCCAGCTCGCTCGCCGAGTCCGTTTATTGTAGTGTGAATCCCTTTGACACCGGCTCTGACAGCAGAAAAAACATTTGCTACCGCCAGGTCATAATCGTTATGCGGATGAAAATCAAAATGAAGAGACGGGTAGAGGTCAACAATTTTTTTGCAGAATGAATAAGTTTGTTCCGGATTCAGAATGCCAAGTGTGTCAGGCAGCATGAATCTATTTATCTTTTCATCTTTCAGTGAATCAATCATAAAAAGTACATAGTCTTCTGAATGAATCATTCCGTTCGACCAGTCCTCCAGATAAATATTTACCTGCATGTCAAGTGATTCCGCTTTCCTGATAATCTCTTTTATATCTCTTACATGCTTCTCAGGTGTCTTACGCAATTGTTTTTCAAGATGCCTTAAAGAGCCTTTGCATAAAAGATTGATGACTTTACCTCCAGCATCATTAATCCAGTTCAGAGAAACTTCCCCGTCAACAAAGCCAAGCACTTCGACATTCCGGAGAAGGTTGTTGTGCTTTGCCCAGCCGGTGATCTGTTTGATGGCTTCAAATTCACCAGATGACACACGAGCCGATGCCACTTCAATTCTGTCGACCTTCAGATCTTTAAGAAGAAGCTTTGCAATGTGAAGCTTTTCGAGAGGGGAGTAGGAGACTCCCTGTGTCTGTTCACCATCCCTCAGGGTGGTATCCATTATTTCGATTCGCATCTCTTTAATTTGTTTCTGAATTCATAACCAGCTATTATCTCCCTGATACTCAGGAGATAATCAATATCGTCGAGCCCTTTCAGGAGGCACTTTTTTTTGTAAGGATTGATTTCAAATTCCACTGATTCTCCGGGGGGCAGAACAGAAAAGAGTTGTTTGTCAAGATCTATTCTGATCCTGGTTTCAGGCTCTCTCTGAATTATTTCCAGAAGATCGTTCAGAAATTCTTCCGGAACTACTACAGGTAACAATCCATTATTGAGAGAATTGTTTTTGAAGATATCGGCGAAAAAACTGGATACGACTGCTCTGAATCCGTAATCAGTCAAAGCCCATACGGCATGTTCACGACTCGATCCACAACCGAAATTCTTTCCCGCAACCAAAACAGTGCCCTTGTAATTCTGATTATTTAAGATGAAAGCATCGTTTTTGTTTCCTGACGTATCGTATCTCCAATCACGGAAAAGATTTTCTCCAAATCCTTCGCGTGATGTGGCGCTCAGGAATCTTGCCGGTATAATCTGGTCAGTATCAATATTTTCCAGAGGCAGTGGAATGCAGGTTGATTCAAGTATATCAAATTTTAATTTTGGCATATCGGGTTGCTTCTTATTGTTAATTATTTAACAGATCCCTGGGATCGGTAATTTTCCCGGTAATAGCAGCAGCTGCTGCTGTAAGCGGACTGGCTAACAGAGTTCTAGAACCGGGTCCCTGTCGGCCTTCAAAATTCCTGTTCGAAGTCGAAACAGCATATTTCCCGGCAGGGATCCTATCTTCATTCATTGCAAGGCAAGACGAACATCCGGGTTGTCTGAGCTCAAAACCGGCCTCGCTCAAAATTTTATCGAGCCCTTCATCAATGGCCTGCTGTTCCACTCTTTTTGATCCAGGAACTATCAAAGCAGTTACCTCAGGAGCTTTTTTCTTCCCCTTTACAAAATGAGCAAATGCTCTGAGGTCCTCAATTCTTCCGTTGGTACAGCTACCCAGGAAAACATAATCGACCTGATGACCGGGCAATTTCATATCTGGCCTAAATCCCATATAATCAAGCGCTTTGGCTAATGTTACAGCTCCTTCACGATCGTTATTTATTCGCGGGATTACTTCATCAATTGCCATTCCCATTCCGGGATTTGTGCCATAGGTGATCATTGGTTTGATAATGCCGGCATCAAATACCACTTCGCGATCAAAAGATGCACCTTCATCGGTTTTCAGATTCCTCCAGCTGAGCAGTAATGATTTAAAATCGGGACGGTTAGCCAATGAAGGAATATTATTCAGGTATTCAAAAGTTGTGAGGTCGGTGGCGATCAATCCTCCGCGGGCGCCCATTTCAATGCTCATGTTGCAAACGGTCATTCTGCCTTCCATGCTGAGAGCCTCGATTGCAGAACCTGCATATTCTACAAAATAACCGGTAGCACCTCCTGAAGACATTTGTGATATTATATGTAGTATAATGTCTTTTGGAGTAACTCCTTTCTGAAGTTCACCATTGACAGTGATCCTTATTTTTTTTGGTTTATTTTGAAGGATACACTGAGAGGCAAGAACCATTTCAACTTCGCTCGTTCCGATGCCAAATGCAATTGTCCCGAATGCTCCATGGGTTGAAGTGTGGCTGTCGCCGCAAACTATTGTTGTGCCGGGCAGAGTGTAGCCAAGCTCGGGACCTATAACATGAACGATGCCGTTATTTGGATGATTGAGACTGAAATATTCAATACCGAACTTTTTACAATTCTCATTCAGCGTTTCAACCTGATTCCTTGAAAGTTCATCCTTAATCGGGAGATCCTGATCTATTGTTGGTATGTTATGATCGGCTGTTGCAAGTGTTTTTGCAGGACGGAAAACAGGGATGCCCCTTGCTCTCAGTCCGTCAAATGCCTGAGGGCTGGTGACTTCATGAATGAAGTGCTGATCGATATAGAGGACGTCAGATCCGCCTTCAATTGTACGGACCACATGAGAGTCCCAGATCTTGTCAAATAGTGTTTTTGGTGTCATAATGTTTAATCTTCTCTTTAATACTTTTAACCCTTCCTACGACTTCTACTGAAGCAGTTATTATATCACAATTAGTTCCGAATCCGTAATAGATTTTCCCTTGATGTTCGATCTGGATATGAACTTTACCAAGATCGTCACTTCCTTTTGTTATTGCCTGGATAAGAAACTCCTCAAGATGTACAGTCTTGCTGATGAGATGCTTAACGGCAGTAAAGGATGCATCAATCGGACCGTTGCCCGATGCTGTTGAAGTATGAACTTCTCCGTTAATCCTGATTCCGACAGTTGCAACAGGTATAGTAGATTTGCCGCAAGCTACCTGCAGGAACTCGAGCTTAAGCGCACTCTCTCCCTGTGATACTTCGCCCATAAGAATTCTGATATCTTCATCGTTTATCTCCTTTTTCTTATCAGCAAGAATAAGAAAACGATTGTAAAAATCATCCAGCCCTTCTTTGTCCAGATGAAATCCAAGGAGTTCAAGACGATGATTTAGAGCTGCTCTTCCGCTTCTCGCAGTCAGGATAATAGATGACTCCCTGATACCAACTTCAACAGGATCAATGATTTCATAGTTCTCCCTCTTCTTGAGAACACCATCCTGGTGAATGCCTGAAGAATGTGCAAAGGCATTTCTTCCGACAATGGCTTTGTTTGGCTGGACGGGCATGCTCATGAGTGTCGAAACAAGGCGGCTGGTGCTGAAGATCAGCTTGGTGTTTATATCGGTTCTCAGCTTCAGATCGTGGTGGCTTTTAATAATCATTGCCACCTCCTCAAGTGAAGTGTTTCCGGCTCTTTCTCCGATACCGTTGATAGTTACCTCAACCTGCCTTGCACCATTTATTACGCCCATCATAGTATTTGCAGTGGCCATTCCAAGATCGTTATGGCAATGTGTTGAGATAACCGCTTTATTGATGTTCGGAACATTTTCTTTAAGGAACCTGATCTTCTCTCCGTACTCTTCGGGCAAGCAGTAACCTGTTGTGTCAGGGATATTTACGACTGTTGCTCCGGCTTTTATTACAGCCTCGATCACTTTTGCGAGGTATTTATTCTCGCTTCTTCCTGCATCTTCAGCATAAAATTCAACGTCGTCAACGAATTTTCTTGCATATTTTACAGCATCTGCTGCTCTTTTAATTATCTCTTCCGGAGTTGTTCTGATTTTGTATTTGATATGTAAAGGCGAAGTTCCAATACCTGTATGTATTCTTTTCTTTTTTGCATATTGAAGAGCTTCAGCTGCAACCTCGATATCTTTTTTTACTGCCCTGGTCAATGCACATATGACAGGCTCAGTTATAACCTTTGATATCTCGACTACCGAGTTAAAATCTCCGGGACTTGATATCGGAAAGCCTGCTTCGATGATATCGACACCAAGAGCTTCAAGAGCCTGGGCAACCTGAATTTTTTCAATAGTATTCAGCTGACATCCGGGCACCTGTTCTCCGTCCCTGAGGGTAGTATCGAAAATTATGATTTTGTTGTCCATAGTGTAATTATTTAATAATTAATTATTTCTTTTCTGGTCTAAGTTTCCTCACAGCTGCTCCTGTTCTCCAAAGTTCAGAGCTGCCAAGCTCTTTCAGCTCGGCGTCCAGCATCTCTTTATAATTTAGTGCACCTGTTGATTTCAGAACCCTTATGCACTCTTCTCCCGATTTTACTTTTTTATAAAGTTCTTTGAATACAGGCAGGGTAGCCTTCATGAATTTCGGCCGCCAGTCAAGAGCACCTCGTTGTGCTGTGGCGCTGCAATTACTATACATCCAGTCCATTCCATTTTCATCAACAAGACGTATCAGGCTCTGGGTAAGCTCCTCGACAGTCTCATTAAATGCTTCGGAAGGAGAGTGGCCGTTCTCACGCAGCACCTTGTACTGTGCATCCATAATTCCTGCCAGAGCGCCCATCAGCACTCCCCGTTCACCGGTAAGATCACTATAGACTTCTTTTTCAAAAGTGGTAGGGAAGAGGTATCCAGAGCCAATTACAATTCCAAGAGCAAGGGTACGATCTTCGGCTCTCCCGGTGAAATCCTGGAATACGGAATAGCTTGAGTTGATCCCTGCACCTGCCAGAAAATTTCGCCGTACACTTGTGCCGGAACCTTTTGGAGCACAAAGAATTACATCAATATCAGCAGGAGGGATTACACCTGTATGCTCTTTATAGGTAATTGAGAAGCCATGTGAAAAATAGAGTGCTTTCCCTTTTGTCAGGCATGGTTTCATCTTTGGCCAAAGTATCCTTTGTGCAGCATCTGACACCAGATACTGGATTATTGTTCCTTTTGTTGCGGCTTCTTCTACAGGAAAAAGAGTTTTTCCGGGAACAAAACCATCCTTAACAGCTTTATCCCAGTCTGCTTTAAATTCTGGTGCCTGTCCGACAATAACATTTATTCCGTTATCTCTCATGTTCATCGCCTGGGCTGGACCCTGAACGCCGTAACCGATTACTGCAACAATTTCATTTTTAAGTACTTCGCGGGCTTTTGAAAGAGGGAATTCTTCCCTTGTTACAACATTTTCAACTACTCCGCCAAAATCGATTTTTGCCATATTTTAAAGTTAAGTTTGATTATAGTTCTCTTTTATCTTCTGTTTTCTCTTTACCCACCCCCAACCCCTCCAGGGAGGGGAGCTTTAAGCTTGCACCTTGCACCATTGTATTTAATTAATTTCTTCCGGTTTAAACCTGTGAGCTTCATCCATCTCTTTCAGATATGAATTCAATTCCCTGACCTGTTTGGTGATTGCCACTCTGCCTGAACCGACATATTGCAGGAGGCCGTAAGGCTTCAGCTCGTCAAGCAAAACAGCAATTTCTTGTTTATGACCGGTTTTTTCTATCACAATAAATTCCGGAGAGACTTCAAGTATTCTCGCATGATGAGTTCTGACAGTATGATCGATGACATTTCCAGACATGAGTCCCTTTGTTGAAACTTTGAACAGGGCTATTTCCTGGTAAATGATCTCTTCGGATGTATGAACAAATACTTTCAGAACATCGATCAGCTTTTCCATTTGTCTGGCCACTTTCCTCACCATATCGGATGTTGTCTTAACGACAAGTGTGAGAATGTGAACTCCCTTAACAGCAGATTCTGAGGCTGTTATGCTCTCAATGTTTATCTGTCTCCTGGTAAGGATGATTGTGATCTGGTTGAGAATACCGATGTGGTTCTCACTGAAGATTGATAATGTAAATTCCTGGTTTCCCATATCTATGATTTGTAGTTCAATGTTACTTCTGAAACTGATGCTCCCGGTTCGACCATAGGCAGTACATTCCCTTCCTTTTCGATTTGTATATCAAGGAGATAAGGCCCTTTTGCCGCCAGCAGATCAGTTAATGATTTTTTTAGATCTTCTCTTTTTGAAACCTTCTTCGCAGGGATATTGAATCCCTTTGCAACAGTTGCAAAATCAGGGTTGATCAGTTCAGTTGAAGCGTATCTCTTACTGAAAAACATATCCTGCCACTGTCTTACCATTCCAAGGTATCCGTTATTCAGGATTATTAATTTCACGGGGATCTTGAAATGGAGGATTGTTCCCAGCTCCTGGATTGTCATCTGGAATCCACCGTCGCCAAGAAATGCAACGACCTGTTTTTCAGGTCTGCCGATTTTTGCTCCGATTGATGCGGGAAGCCCGAATCCCATTGTTCCCATACCACCTGAGGTAACCAGACTATTCGGGTATTTGAATTTAAAATAGCGGGCAGCTGACATCTGGTTTTGTCCAACGTCAGTAACAATTATTGCATCGCCGTTTGTCATTTCCGATACAAGACTTACGACTTCACCCATTCTTATCGCTCCTTTTTCAGGTATCGTCTCAGATTTGATAACTTTCTCATATTCAGTCCTGTCGCATATCCTGAATTCTCTTATCCACGAATCATGTTTTTTCAGGTGTATCAGTGGAATCAGGTATTTGATAGCATCCTTAGCATCGTTATGGATTTCAAGATCGACCTGGACATTTTTATTGATTTCTGCTTCGTCGATCTCGATGTGAATTATCCTTGCCTGTTTTGCATATTTTTTGAGATTACCAGTAACGCGGTCATCGAAACGCATTCCGATAGCAATTATCAGATCGGCTTCATTGGTTAGCAGGTTTGGTCCGTAGTTGCCATGCATACCAAGGAAACCTGTAAATAACCTGTGACCGGAAGGAAATGATGACAGGCCCAGTAGCGTAACTGCTACAGGGATCCCTGCTTTTTCGGCAAACTCTTTCAGCTCATTTTCAGCACCTGACAGAAGAACCCCATGACCGGCAAGAATCAAAGGTTTTTCTGCATGATTAATCATTATAGCAGCAGATTCTATTGCCCTGGTATCCAATGGTATATGAGGGTTGTAGCTTCTTAAGTATTTGCACTTTTTATATTTGAAATCAATCTTGTCGAGCTGCGAATCTTTAGTGATATCGATAAGAACAGGCCCGGGCCGGCCGGTTGTGGCAATATAAAAAGCTTTAGCAATTACTTCAGGTATGTCATGTGATTTTTTAATCTGGCAGTTCCATTTTGTCACCGGCATTGATACTCCTAAAATATCTGTTTCCTGGAATGCATCTGTTCCGATAAGTCCTGATGCAACCTGGGCAGTTATAAATACCATCGGAATTGAGTCGAGGTAAGCATTTGCAATGCCGGTAACCAGGTTAGTAGCACCAGGACCGGAAGTGGCAAAACAAATTCCCGGCTTCCCGGTGACCATTGCATAAGCCTGGGCAGCATGGGCTGCTCCCTGTTCATGACGGGTAAGAATATGCTTCAGTTTATCGGTATAATCAAGGAGCATGTCATATATCGGCATAATTGCTCCTCCGGGATATCCAAAGATTGTATCCACTCCGTCTTCGATCAGGCATCTGAGCAAGGCTTCGGCGCCGGTAAGATGCTCATAGCCATTGACTTGTTCAGGTCTTCGTTTTGTCATTTGTTTTGTCCTCATATCGTGTTTTATGTCTTGCAGGTCATGCAGGTCTTTTATCTTTGATCTTTTGTCTTTTAACATTTAAACCCACCCCTAACCCCTCCAAGGAGGGGAACTTTTTAGATTAATCTTACGGCTCCTTTGTCTGCTGAGCTTACTGTTGAAGCATAGGCTCTGAGGGAAGCCGGTATTTCACGGTTTCGTTTTGCCGGTCTAAATGCATTTTCTCCTTTGGCTTCTTCTCCCTTTCTTCTTCTATTAAGCTCATTATCAGTAAGTTTGACGTTAATTTGTCTTTCAGGAATATTTATTTCTATAATGTCTCCATCTTTTATCAGGGCCAGAGCGCCTCTTGCTGCGGCTTCGGGAGAGACATGTCCGATCGATAAACCTGATGTTCCTCCCGAAAATCTTCCGTCAGTGACCAGGGCGCATTTTTCCCCAAGACCTTGAGATTTAAGGTAGGAGGTAGGGTAGAGCATCTCCTGCATGCCGGGGCCTCCTTTTGGTCCCTCATATCTTATTATAACCACATCACCTTCACTGACTTCTCTTTCCATAATACCTTCTGCAGCATCTTCCTGTGATTCAAAAACAACTGCGGGACCTTCAAAAGAAAAGAGCTCAGGATCGACACCGGCTGTTTTAACAATAGAACCGTTTTCAGCGATATTTCCATAAAGCACAGCAAGACCACCATCATTATTATAAGGGTGTTCTGTACTTCTGATACAACCATTTTTCCTGTCTGTATCCAGCTCAGGATAGAGAGTGTCATGTGATCCCATTTCAAGACTTTTTTTCATTGACGGAGCGCTCCTGAAGTATTCGAAAGCTACAGGTTTCGTTTTACCGCTAAGTATATCCCAATCGGCAATAGCATCTTTAAGCGTCAGATAATCAATCCTTTGTACAGAGCTGTCTATCAGGTTATTACGCTCAAGCTCACCAAGGATTGCCATTATACCTCCGGCACGATTGACATCCTGGATATGGTAATGAGAGCTGGGTGATACCTTACAAATATTAGGGATCCTGCGTGAGAACGTATCAATATCATTCATTGTGAAATCGACCTTTGCCTCATGAGCCAGGGCAAGAAGATGTAGTACCGTATTTGTGGAGCCTCCCATTGCAATATCGAGCGACATCGAGTTCATGAATGCTGCTTTTGTTGCAATTGAACGTGGAAGCACACTGCTATCGCCATCAAAATAATATCTGTTTGTTATGCTGACGATTAGGTTTGCAGCATCACGGACAAGCTTCAGACGGTTGGAATGAGTTGCGAGTATTGTACCATTTCCGGGAAGAGCAAATCCAAGAGCCTCATTAAGGCAATTCATGGAATTGGCAGTAAACATACCTGAACAGGATCCGCATGTCGGGCAGGCTGTTTTTTCCATTTCATCTAACTCACTGTCGCTGACCTTATTATCGGCGCCATGCACCATTACATCTACCAGATCGAGGTACCTGTTTCCAAGAAGACCAGCCTCCATCGGACCACCTGAAACAAAGACTGCAGGTATATTCAGTCTCAAAGCGGCCATCATCATTCCAGGTGTTATCTTGTCGCAGTTGCTGATGCAGATCATAGCATCTGCACAATGGGCATTGCAGACGTATTCAACACTATCAGCGATGAGCTCGCGCGAAGGAAGCGAGTAGAGCATGCCGGTGTGTCCCATTGCAATGCCGTCGTCAATTGCGATAGTGTTGAATTCAGCGGCAAAACATCCATGCTTTTCGATCTCTTTCTTCACAATCTGTCCTGTTTCATGAAGGTGGACATGCCCCGGGACGAACTGGGAAAAAGAGTTGACAATCGCTATAACTGGTTTACCGAAGTTCTCCTCTTTCATTCCATTGGCACGCCAGAGGCTTCTGGCACCTGCCATTTTCCTGCCGGACATCGTTTGCAAGCTTCTGAGCTGATTTTTCATATAAACACCTTTAAAAAAAAAGCTTCCCTGTTTCCGGAAAGCTTCATTATATTTTTACACTATTATATATTACTCCCGGATCATGTGCTGGGCACAATAATAAGGATGAGGGCAATAATATTTAATAATAAAATTCTCACTTTTTTATATAAATTGATCGACAAAGGTATTTATATTTTTAATATTTCAAACAAAAAATGGGGTTTTTATTGAAATTTTATTTCAGTTGAGTGTTACCCAGCATTCTAGTGGGTCAGCTGAAATGAATGTGTCTCCGCTGCAAGTCAAAGGATTAGCATCTCTCAGCTCCTTGGAAATGATAAGGTCAGATCTTGAACCTATCCCTCTATTCTGGTATTCGGAAAATACCTTATCAGTAATTACTTCAAAAAAAGAGACCATCCTGCCCTGTTTTGTCGGATCATTTACAAGAACTGAAATATCTGAATATGTGGACGATCCGATATGTGTCCCGAGATATTCCCCGGCCTGAATCAGTTCAGAAACAGTGCGTGAAGCAGCAAGGTTAATATGGAAGATCTGGAAACGGAATGCAGGA
>JAPLEC010000103.1 GCA_026391515.1 Bacteroidia bacterium
ATTCTGGATCATGTGAGGACCCCCCTTTTAATTCCCCCCCAAGGGGGGGAAGAAATCCAGCTGCTAAACGATAAATCTTATCAAGAAAAACCTGCAAAAACGTAAGTTCAACATCCATCTCGCCCGGGCTAAGCTTTTCGAGAAGAGATTCTGAGAAACCCTCTTCGAGACTGATATTAAATACTTTACAAGGTTCTTTGATTGCTGCCAGTGCATTAGTATGCGACATCTTCTCAATACGGACCCTGTTGGAAAAGAATGTTGAAATGTATTTTTCAAACTCGGTAACACCTGCCATATATTCTTCACGCATTACGAAAATAAGCCGGCATTGAAGCTCCGATTCAAAAAGCGACTTGACAATATTTACAAATGATTTTCTTTCTTCCTTATCCCCGAAAATAAAAAGCTCCTCAAACTGGTCGAAGATGAAGAAAACTGGTTTGTAATGATCGAGATATAATGATCTGACTCCCTTTTTGAAATCAGCAGGACTTGCAAGTTTGATCTGCTGAGCTGTTAACGAAGCCGTTCTAATGGCAGCTGCCATGCTTTCGATAATATTTCCTCCCCGACGTATAACTATCGGCAGCCAGTCAGTATCCTGGAACTTATTTGCCAATCCACAATGAATGAGCGATGACTTACCTGTTCCGGAGACTCCATAGACAAGCATTATCTTGCTCTCGAAGACCCGATGATAGAGCTCTTCTATCTCACGATCGCGACCGAAAAAAATCTCACGGTCGTCTTTGGTGTAGCTGTCGAGGAATTTGAATGGGGATTTCATTGTTTCTTTCGTTGAAAAATAATTATCCAGAAGATAGCACCAAGGCATAAAGGGATCCCGAAAGCCAGCGCATGTTCAAATATTGTCATTGTCCTGTGTTCGATGACCTTATAAATTACCTCTATAAGACCGAATACCGACAGGACGAAAAGGATCATACTGAATCTTTTATCAGATTGTTTTTCAATCATGTCATATTTTTCCACCTCATCCTCATGGGACTGGCGCAGGACATTATTCAGTTCGTAAAGCTCTTCTTTAAGCTCTGTCTGCAGCTCCATGATCTGGAAATTGTTTATCATCATAACATAATAGTCATTATGCTGGTGATAGACTGATACTTTTGAAAAGATCGCTTTTAGTGAAATTCGTGTATACCTGTTAAGATACTCTTTCACCTTCTGGTGGTTATTGGGATCAATACGCGCCACTTCCTTCATAAGCTGAAGAAAAACAGATCGTTGCATGACACCAAGGATTGTAAGCCATAAGCTTTTAGGGAAGGAATTTGTATAAAATGCTCTGATGAATTCCGGATCGGCTGAGTTGCAGTTACGGCACCAGGAGCAAAATCAAAATTGTAAACTTTTCTAAGGTAGAATAACGCCAGATGGACGATCCCTTCATCCGCTATTTCTTCTGCAGGCTGCGCATAGGTAACCGGATAAAACCGGTGATAATCGAAGAATTCGACTTTAAATCTTGCGTTAACATTGTAAAGCAGGTAATTAATCAAATTGCTCATCCGCCATCCTGATACTTCGACATTTCCCTGTGGTGGTTTTTCGAACAAACCAGGTTCCTTGTCTGCTATAAGTTGAAGAGCTTTGCTCCGTTCTTCAGGCCTTTCATTCTTTGAAATAAAATATGCCTCATCATGCCGGTTGAATAACCTCACCAGGTAGTTCATTTCGATGAAATCAGCCAGGCTTGATCGTTCATTATCTTTACCCGCAGGAGCCAGCTCAAGGGTTAACAATAAAACAGCAATAGTCGTAAAAGGGTGGTAGATGATCCTGAAGCCGGAAGGATCGAAACAGACCGGAATTTTTGAGAAGTTTTTGACTTTGTCGTGCGTATCGAAAGGCTTATTGCTCAGCCAGTAAGTCTTGTTGTTAAACATCTTAATAGGGACAGCCTCTTTCTTAAGCTTCATTATCAGGCATGAAGAATCATCATTTATGCCGTTTTGGGTGTTTTTAACAAAGAAATCTTTTACATGGTCGAGGAGAAAATCGAGCTTTGGTGTATCATCGTCAGTTATAGTCCAGATTTCAGTATTGTTGTCAGTAGAG
>JAPLEC010000267.1 GCA_026391515.1 Bacteroidia bacterium
TATGCTGGCTTCTGCTCTGGTTTCTGCATCAACTGTTCCCGGATTTTCAAAAATTCTGAGTCCTCCTGAAAGAGAAATTAGGAAAGGGATTATGTGGGGAAGCATTGGTTTTGGTGCAACAGTCCATGAAAAATTTCTGGCTGTAAAACAGGCAGGCTTCGACGGGATTGAACCAAACAGCCATCTTGACAGAAATGAAGTCCTTAAAGCCCGCGATGCCACAGGATTAATAATATCAAGCGTTTGCGGATCACAACACTGGAAAGCTCCTCTGTCACATCCCGATCCAAAGGTAAGGGAAGAAGGGCTTGAAGCTCTGAAAGTTACCATTATTGATGCCAAGACATACGGAGCCGATACTATCCTGCTTGTCCCCGGACGTGTTAACGAAACAGTAAGCTATGACGATTGCTGGAACAGGTCAACCGAAGAGATCAGGAAAATTGTTCCTTTTGCTGAAGACATGAAAGTTAAAATCGCAATAGAGAATGTATGGAACAACTTTCTCTTAAGCCCGATGGAAGCTGCTGACTATGTTGATCAGTTCAATAGTCCGATAATAGGATTTTACTTCGACTGCGGCAACATTCTGGCATACGGCTGGCCGGAGCAATGGATAAAAATATTAGATAAAAGGATCGCAAAGATCCATATCAAAGAGTATAGCCGCAAGATCGCTGATACACAGGGTAAATCAGCAGGATTTAAAGTGAAACTGCAGGAAGGCGATGTCAACTGGCCGGCAGTGATGAAAGCCCTTGACGATATCGGGTATAAAAGCTGGGCAACCGTTGAAATGTCTGGAGGCGATACACCTGAAGGACTTAAAGATCTATGCGACAGATTGAAAAATATACTTGCAAACTAAAGGCGTAATGGTTCAACGGCGCAGATCGTAGGTGGCCAAAATTCCCCCTTTGAAGAGCCTGTCCCGCGAATCCGCCAACCAGCGGAGAAGCGGGAGGATTAGGGGGATGTTCCTCAAAAGGATCCCCTCCTTGGAGGGGGTTGGGGTGGGTTAAAAGAAAGATTGGGAGAGTGGGCGAGAGGGAGAAAAGGAGATTAAAAACTTAAATAAACCATTATATGAAAAGACTCTTCTTATTTTCTTTTGTACTGGTGATAATGGGCTTGTTTTTCTCATCATGTACAAAGAATACGAATTCGGATAATAATCTGAAACATCAGTTTAACGGCTTATATTCAGGCGAATATCTCAACAGAATAGCATTTCCGATCGGCGGAATGGGCGCAGGCATGTTCTGTATTGAAGGTACCGGTGCAATATCTCACATGTCTGTCAGAAATCGTCCGGAAGTATTTAACGAACCCTGCATGTTTGCAGCTATTTCAGTAAAAGGAATAGAAAACGGAACAAAAGTCCTGGAAGGACAGGTTCCGGACTGGAAACACTTCGGACAGCCCGGGTCGGGAAATGGTTCTTCGGGAGCAAGTTATGGACTTCCCAGGTTTCAGAACGCAACTTTCCATGCACGATTCCCTTTTGCCGGGATTGAACTTAATGATGATGATATTCCTCTCAATGTGATGATAAAAGGATGGAGTCCTTTTATACCTACTGATGCTGATAATTCAAGCCTGCCGGCAGGTGCCCTGGAATATTCATTTAAAAATACAGGTGGCTCAAAGATTGAAGCAATATTCTCATATAACTCAAAGAACTTTATGAGAATGCAGGGAGGCAAAGCCTCTATAAAACCGATTAACGGGGGTTTTATTCTGTCTGAAGAAGGAACAAAGGAAAATCCGGAAAAGCAGGGCGATTTTGCAATATTTACTACCGAACCGGAGACAATTGTAGATCATTGCTGGTTCAGAGGAGGGTGGTGGGATCCCCTTACAATTACCTGGAATACAATCAGTAAAAGCGAAACGAGGAATACTTTACCGGTTGAGGATGATGCCACAGGAGCATCACTTTATGTACCATTCACATTGAATCCGGGTGAAACGAAAGTGATAAAGCTTTTAATGACATGGTACGTTCCCAATACAAATATGAAATACGGACAGGATTCCAAAGAACCTGATGATGAAGAATGTACTGATCCTGATTGTGCCTGTAAAGATCCTTTTTATAAACCGTGGTATTCCGGGAAATTTTCAGGTATAAACGAATTAGCAAATTACTGGAAAACAAATTACAAAGATCTTCTTGGCAAATCGGAGCTGTTCAGCAACGCATTTTACAACACTACTCTTCCTCCTGAGGTAATTGAAGCAATAGCTGCCAATCTCACCATTCTTAAATCACCGACGGTTTTACGGCAAAGGGATGGGAAGCTCTGGAACTGGGAGGGATGCGGTGATAATTCCGGCTGTTGTGCAGGTTCCTGTACTCATGTCTGGAATTATGCACAGGCAATACCGCATCTTTTTCCAAACCTGGAACGTACCCTTCGCAATACTGAATTTTTCCCAAGTCAGGATAAAGAAGGTCATCAGACTTTCAGATCGGCACTGCCAATAAGACCGGTTGCAACTACATTTTATGCAGCGTCAGACGGCCAGCTTGGTGGGATTATGAAAGTGTTCCGCGACTGGCATATCAGCGGTGATACAGAATGGCTTAAGAAGCTTTTCCCGAAAGTGATTGAAAGCATGGACTATGCAATAAAGACATGGGATCCGCGCCTGACAGGAACCCTCGAGGAACCGCATCATAACACATACGATATTGAGTTCTGGGGACCAGACGGAATGTGCACAAGCTTTTACCTTGGCGCATTGAAAGCTTTTTGTGAAATGGGCAAATACCTTGATCAGGATGTCTCTGAATATGAATCACTTT
>JAPLEC010000149.1 GCA_026391515.1 Bacteroidia bacterium
GGTGGACAAATGCTAACGAGTATCAATATTAATGTTTAATCTCTAATACTAAGAATATGAAGAAAGTTATTTATGGCTTGATGGGTTTTGCATTGATTTTGACATCTTGCGAAACCATGGAAAAGAGAGATGAAGGGGGATCTGTCCTTACAGTTGATCAGGTGAAAATTACAGTTATTCAACCTACTGCAGGTTCTAACACTATAATTTTCCATAACGAAACAGTAGGTGCTATTATTTATTATGATTGGGGAACTGGTACATTAACCTCGCGTGATGAATATGATACCATTTATATACCATTTGCCAGTACACCCACATTAAAGTATACAGCTTTTTGCGGAGGTGGTACTGTTACTGGTTCAACAACTTTCACAATTGCTGCAAATGACGATGCCTATTTTGACACGGATCCGGCATGGAAAGGTTTAACTGGCGGTGGCGCAGGTCAAACCTGGGTATTTGCCCTGGATATACCTGGCGGAGTTATTGCAGGTAACGGACCTGAAGATTGTCAGGCTCCTGCCTGGTGGACTATTAATGTTTCTTCACCTCCTGACTGGCTAGCAATTTACGATGAGGTTACGCTTAATCTTAATGGGGCTGCTAACTTCACCTATAAAGCTAAAGATGGAAGTATTAAAACTGGCTTTTTCAAAGTAATTGACCCTGCTGTATTCGGTGGAGTTAGTTACTCCGGAATACAGACGCTTAATGGTGTTACATTCCCATGGCCTAATCCAAGTGATGGCAAGTATCATATAACCAAATTGACTACCGACTTATTATCACTTCATGAGTACAAGCAGTATAATATTGCCATGTATAAACGAAAAGGATACGTATATCCATAATGATTTGAATAGCATATGATAATTTGTTCTTTTTTAGAAGCCGTCTCGCATTTTGAGACGGCTTCTTTTTTTTCTAAATTTACGACGTTGGGATCATAAAATTTAAATTAGAATCTCCAGAAAGAATCATTGATACTGCAAAGTTTATTATGCCGAGGACATTTTTTTTTGGATATCTTATCGTTGTAATAATTGCCAGCTCGTGTGACAAGAATAATATTGTAGTTAATAACGAGTTAAAGGTATGGGAATTACGAGGAGCCGTTAAATCAATATCTGAAATCAACTATTCAGGCACAGGAAAGTATACAACTTATCTTCAGTTTAATCCAAACGGTTTCATTCAGGAACAATCTTCATTTAATCCCGATGGCTCGCTGATTCGGAGATGGAAATTTGAATATAATGACCAAAGCCTGAAACTTACACGTTCTTGTTATGTTTTAAATGATAGTTTGTCAGAAATTTTGCACTTTTCTTACAATGCAAACGATAAAATAACTGAAGAAAAACTGCTAAACCCTCAGGGAGGATTAATTTCTGATATTGAACATGAATATGATGTTAACCAGAACGAGATTGAAAAAAGATTTAAAGATGAAAACGAAAAGATCCAGGGCCGGATTTCATATAAGTATGATGAAAATAATAATATCATAGAAGTCATTAGTTCAAATTCAATTCTTAGTCAAAATTGGAAACAAAAATATATATATAATACGGAGGGATTGAATGTGGAAATATTGTATTTAACATTGAATGACAGCCTCTTGAAACGATCAACGTATACTTACCTGCATAATAGGCAAGTTGACGAAGCTTGTTTTTATAACAATAAAGATGAACTTATTTCAAAAACTGCTTACAAATACAATAGTCAATTAAATATAACCAGCAAGCTGACATATTACCCTTCCGATAAAAAAACAGAACAACATACTTTCAAGTATGAGTATGACGAGAATAAAAACTGGACTTCCCTGAAAGAATATATAAATAATGAACCTGGTGACATTATAATCCGTAAACTTGAATATTATAAATAATAAAGTATAGGAAAACAATAAACAAGTTATGAAAACTGGAGGTAAAATCAGTATTGGTGAAATCATTATAATTTCGCTTTTTCCCCTGGCCTGCCTTGTTTTCTTTGGAGTATTTTACAGATATCACATCTTCTTTGAAGAGCAGCTTCAGATATTTCTCCTTACCGGAGATCATTTCCTTTCTTATCTTTCGAAACCGGCCTTTTTATCATCTTATGCAGGTGATTTCCTGACTCAGTTTTACTACCTGAAATGGGGCGGCGCTGTGGTGATAACCATAACAATGCTGGTTCTCTGGTTTACCGTCAGGCTGGTCATTAAAAAGGTCAGTGACAAGGATTATCCTGTTTTGTTGCCAATAGCGCCTGTAATTTTATGTTGGATAGCATTATGCAGGATTGATTACCCGGTTTCGAATGTAATTTCTTTGATAATTAGTGTTCTTTTTACACTTATTATTTTTTCAATCAAATCCCATAGAGCCAGGTTCCTCTGGAGCGTATTGCTGACACCACTGCTTTATCTGATAGCAGGAAGCAATGTGTTTATCTTCTGCCTCTCTGTCGTTTTTTACGAGCTGTTCAAATCCAACAGTTCTTCAGGTTACCCGATGAAAATCCTGAATTCACTGATACTTCTTGGCGTTGCTGTATTTATCCCGCTGAATATTAAAGATGAATACCTTCTCACAACAGGCCAGGCGCTGACTTATTTATCGGGAATGACAATGCATCCGGGAATAATAAATTTTTTGCCTGTGATATCTGTTTTATTAATCTTTTTCTTAGCATGCATTTCTTTTGAAAAAGTAAAAGAGAAGATTAATTCGTTATTATCAGTTCTGATACAGTTCATTATTCTTGCAGCTATTCTTGTATCAGGAATTCTTATGACTGCGGATTTTACTCTTGAGAAGATTCTGAAGCTGGATTACATTGCTGATCATGGCCAGTGGAACAAAGTCAGAGAGCTTGCATCGCAGTACAAAATACATAATGATCTTTCTGCGTATTACACCAATTTGGCTCTTTCAAAGCTTGGATTGATGCCCGATGAACTCATGGAACATTACCAGCCTTTGGCAAGAGGACTATTCATTCCTGTCGACATGAACCAGAATTACATAACAATCACTTTCAGCAATGAAGTTTACTGGCAACTGGGGGATGTCAATGCATCACAGCATTCTGCTATGCTCGGGATGATCTTTTCGCCGCGGGCTCAGAATTCAAGACTGTTGAAACGACTTGTCGAGATCAATATCGTCAACGGGGAATATGCTGCTGCAGAAAAATTCATCAGGATACTGGAAAAGACGCTTTTTCACCGTAAATGGGCTGAGACAAGGAGAAAATTCCTGTACAATGAAAAGGAGTGCTCAGGATCGGAATGGATCCGGGAGAAGAGGGCAATCATACCTTCGAAAGATCTTTTAAAAGACAGGAACGAATACCTGAAAACATTGAAAATGCTGGCAGATGACCATCCTGATAACCGGATGGCTGTAGATTACCTGCTTTGTTATGACCTGCTGTGCAAAGACATACGGACATTTGTAAAAGATTTTGATAAATATTATACTCATGGCAGAAACATTCTCCTGCCGAAGGTTTATCAGGAAGGTTTGCTGATTGGTATTGCATCGGGGGAGTACAGTCATGAAGAATACAGTAAATTCAGGTTCAGTCCGGAAATTGTGAAAAACATGGCCGAGTACACAAAGCTGTTTGAGGAAAATAAAGGTAAAGGATATGCACTGCAGGAGAAATTCAGCAAAACATACTGGTTTTATTATCATTTTGCTACAATGAAAACTGACGAGAAATGAAATACTATCATAATTACTCCCATCCTGACCTTCCCCCACGGGGGAAGGAATCCCCGCGGCAGACTGGCTCCTTCGCTAAAATTGCCCACAGGGCAATTTTTATACGCTCGGCCCTCCCCTTGGGGAAAATAAGAAAGGGGGTAATTTTAAGTACAAATTTGTTCGTAATGATATTTCTTTTTCTGATTTCATCCTGCAACCACGATCAAGAAGAAATAATTCAGACAAATGATTATCCCAAAATTTATCCCGATTATGTGAATGTTACCATACCTTATAATATAGCTCCCCTGAACTTTAAAATAATGGGTGATTGTCAGAAGGTGGAAGTTATAATGTCAGGCAAAAAGAGTTCGATTACCCTTAGCGGTAAATATAAGATCAGTATTCCTTTTAAAAAGTGGAAAAGACTTCTGACAGAACAGAAGAGTGATTCAATAATTGTAAAAGTATCTGCATTATCCGGAGAAACCCGGAAAAAATTCAAACCATTTGTTTTTTATATCTCTGCTGATCCTATCGATCCTTATTTATCATACCGGTTAAT
>JAPLEC010000157.1 GCA_026391515.1 Bacteroidia bacterium
TGAAACTTACATTCCTACAGGTCCGAAAAATCCTTCAAATGTAAAAAGTGAGACCGATTACATACTTCCCACGTATTCTAGATACTTTTCGACAGGACTATATGTATGCGCAAGGATAATACGTTATCCATATTCAGTCTCTGCCCTGGCATCTTATCATTATAATTTCTGGGGATCCAAGCTGATGTATGTTGGTGACACCGAAGAAACAAGGTTTAAGAAAGGTAACAGGCTAATGGCTGGTGGAAGATTTAATATTCACCTTAACGAATGGATTGCATTCGGGAATGAATTATATTATTTTCATTACGAAAAAGGAAAAGAAAAAATCGATTTGGTCGTAACTACTGATCCCGCATGGGATATTGATTATGTGCCCAGGCTGGTTTTTCAGGTAAGAAGGTTCAGAATTAGTGAACTTGTTCAGATACCACTTTTCGGAAAAAACGGTGGCGCTGATCCGGCGTATTCACTATTAGTGCAATACACTTTCTGATTTAAATAATTACCACTTCCGGACAGGATTTCCAGTTTGTGACCCGGAAATAAGTGTTTCTTGCGTCTGAACAGGTGAAGCTGATATAATCAAAGGCCTGGTTGAAAATTTTTTTCTGTAACAATTCCCGGATTCATCTTATGACTGGTTCTCTTAAAAAGGGGATCCTAATATTTATTAACAGATTGTTATCTTGTTTCTAAGTCTCGGAGAAAATAAATTTTGATCATATTCAATAATTTCTTAATTTTTGTAACATCTTTTAATGTGCCTGCGAAGGCTAAAAGATGAGAATTTACATAAATGAATTTCTGATTTTAAAATCTATTAAAGAGACATGAAAAAGACAAAATGGGTAAGGTATTCATTAATAGTTGCAGGAATGCTTTTAATCCTGGTGTCCCTGTCTGCATGCGAGGATAAAAGGGATGACCTGCTTGACCGGGAATCTGCAGGAGTATGGGTACAATATAACTCCAATAATTCTGATTTGCCCGGGGATTCGATCATAGATATTGAACTGGACAAACAGGGTGATCTCTGGATATCATGCAGTGGGAAAGGAGTGACAAGATATCATGATGGAATATGGACAACTTACAACACCTCAAATTGTTCTATTCTGAACGACACTGTTACCGTTCTTGAGGCAACTAATGATGGACGATTGCTGGCAGGTACTGTAAATGGGCTTGCAATCAGATCACCAGGAGGAGATTGGAGTTCCTTCAAAGATCCGGCGGTGCCTGCCATGTACATAACCTCCGTGAAAGAGGCTTCTGACGGGACAATTTGGATAGGAACTTACAATCAGGGCTATTATCTATATTATGGTTCTTTATTTTTACATTCCACAATCAGAGAGGATATATTCGCTTTTGAGGAAGATTCGAAGGGCAATTTCTGGCTGGGCGCAAGTTTTGGATTGGCAAAATTTGATGGTACGAAATGGTCGTATATTAATACCTCGAACGGCTTACCTGATGGAGAGGTGACTAAATTATTTATAGACAGTAAGGAAAGACTCTGGATTTCAGTCTTTTTTAACAAGGCAATCTTTTGGCTTGACATCAACAATTCTGATGTAAAAGAAGTTTCCCTTATGGACGGAATGTCCGTAAATCTTATTAATGATATTTATGTCGCAATCCTTCAGAGAATATAATGGATTTTATGAGGATTATGTCAATTGTATTGGAGAGGATGAAGGAGGTAATATGTGGTTTGGTTTGTACAGCAAAGGTCTGGTTAAATATACGGTACCACTTGAATAAAAATATTTCAAAATGAAAAGCAAAATTGTCTTAGCAATGTTAATGTTTTTTCTGATCTGTTTTCTTCCTGCCAACAGTCAGACAGATTCTAAAACAGGAGATAATTATACCCTGTTGACGATGCCTTATAACAAACGGCCACTTACGCTTTATAAGGGACAATTTCAGGTAAATGCAGGGTACGAATTCGCAGTAAGGATTCACTCTTTTGATTCAGACGGTAACCTGAAAGTCCTGAAGGATAATGGAACAGCATCTGTATTTCACAATTTTTGCCTTAAAATCAAATTCGGAATAACCGATTTCCTGGAATTTGCGGCTGAAACCAACTATTTGAAAAAAGGGATCAGGTCTGTCACTATGCAATATTTAAGCAGCAGCACAGAAAGCATTACAGTCAATACTGTAAACGAAACACGTGGACTGGGAGATCTTTTATTGATAACATCTCTGAGACTTCCGATCAGTTATAAGTGGTTCGATTTTGGTATAAAAGGAGGGCTATTTTTACCGACTGCAAAATATAAACCATCCAGACCCACGCATACTATAACTGAAACAACAGTTCCAAATATTTTCGAGATCAATTATCATTTTAACAATACTAATGGCTTTGGTGTTCCGGTGTATTTACTTTCTTCTGCCGTAAAATTCACTTTGTCAAAGTTTTCTCTTGAGTCAGATTTTACTTTCAGGAAACCTGTAAAAGAAGGAGAAAACATTAGATGGGACCAGGTGATGACGAATAAAACTTTCACTTATTTTAATCAGCCATACAAATATCTGTTAAACAGAGTAATTGATATAAATGCTTCAATACATTTTCAGGCAACCGGTTGGTTCAATATTCAGCTTAATTCTAACTATTACAGATCAGGTGGTGGCTGGACCGAATACTGGGGTGATAAGTACCGAAATCCAGACGAGCAATTGTTCTCTCTTGAGCCTGGATTTGAAATCAGGATGTCACCAGCTTTTACTGTTTATGAATTTGCCAGCATACCTCTGTCCGGTAAGAATATAGATGCTCCCTTCTGCATGTTATTTACTGTAACCTATAACCTGTTCCCATTTAAAAAGTAAAACTTAATCTGATGAAGAAATTTATTTTAATATGCTTAAACTTATTAATCGGTTCTATTGCAACCGGACAAAGTGAAAAGATGGTTCTGCCTTCAGACCTTAAACAGCAAACCGTTGTTACTGAACCTATTACATTGAGAAAAGGGTACTTTAGAGCCGGTACAAGGTTTACTTATATTGCTCAGGACAAACATTTCAAGGAATCCGGGGGAAGAGAATACTGGCCCTATAGTTCGTGGAGTACTTCTTATGGGCTTACTTTTAGTCTTAGTTACGGGATTACAGACAGAATTCAGATTAGCCTCTTTGTTCCTCTGGATTATTATCATTTGGAATCGTATTACCTTATTGAAACACCATTATTAGGCATGGATTATTCTCTTTCAATTAATGCAAAAGGTCGTGGTTTGGGTGATTGTAATTTTATGATTTGGTATCAGGTTATACCTGAAAAAGAGAAGAAAATTTCATTAACTGTTGGAAACCATATTATCACTCCAACTGGACAAAAGAATTTTACTGATAATATCAGCACCACTAATAAATATGGCTTACCTATTGGTAATAGTTATAACATTCCTACGGGAGAAGGTTGTGTACAGGTAGCAGCTATGTTACTTGCCAAAAAAATCCACTATCCATATTCCTATTCTGCTTTTGCAAAATATACTTATAGTTTTTGGGGCTCAAAACTAATGCGCCCTGATTACACTTCAGAAAATAGATTTAAAAAAGGGAATAATATATTTATCAGTTGCAGTTTTGATCTTCTACTTAATGACTGGATTGCATTTGAAAATCAATTGAATTATTCCCATACAGAAATGGGGAAGATAGAGTATGAAGAAACTGTCACGACCGATCCTACATGGGATATTTGCTATTCTCCATCATTGATTTTTCAGATCAGAAGATTCAGAATATCCGAAATTGTACTGGTGCCTTTACTAGGAAAGAATACTAATTCCGATCCTGCTTATTCTCTCAGCGTAGGATACATATTTTAATTATTATACATTCCACTTCTGCTTTGAGCTGACTGATCGAAAGCTTTCAACTTATCGTCTGGACAGGGAAGGCTTATTGAAAACAGGATGCTGTTATTATATTCCTCAGTCTCAGTGAAATTAAATTTTGATGGTATTGAAATACTTATTAATTTTAATAAGATATTTATACCTATCTGAAGTGATAATTAGAAGAATTTATAAAATCCCGATTTTTTAAACTAATTACTTAAATGGAAATAATATGAAAGAGACTAAATGGAAAATGCATTCTTTAGTAGCTTCAGGAATATTTCTAATTCTGGTAAGCCTTACTGCCTGCCAGAAGACGGAGTATGACCTGCTGGATCCGGAAACTGCAGGTGTCTGGACTCTTTATAATACAGAGAATTCGGTACTGCCGGCAAACGAAATCAGTGATATTAAAGTTAGCGAAGATGGGAAACTCTGGGTGGCTTTTTCTTATAACGGTGCCGGTGTCTTGTCAGAAGGCTCCTGGACATTCTACAATTCAACAAATGGGCTTATAAGAAATAGCGTAAAGACTCTTGAGGCATGCTCCAATGGAAACATGATGTTCGGGACTTCTGACGGACTTTCAATAAGAACCGCCTATGGGCAATGGTCTTCTTACAAAGATCCTAGTGTAACCACTATGTACATTAATACAATTAAAGAGATGTCAAATGGATTGATATGGATAGGTACCAAAGGTCAGGGGTATTATGTTTATGACGGCTCCACATATTCACATTATCTGGTCACAGGTTTTGAGAATGTAAATGTAATTACTGAAGACAAATATGGCAATCTTTGGATGGGAACAAATAATGGATTGATAGTGAGAGTCGGTACAAACTGGCAATTATGGACCACAACTAGTGGATTGTCAGATAATCTGGTTAATGCGCTTTACTATGACAACCAGGATAGAATGTGGATCGGATACGGTACTGAGAATGTTTATGAGGTTACATACTATGATTATAGTAAGGACATATTAACCGCAGTTTATCTTTTTAATGGATTGGGAGGAGTTGATGTCAGAGATATTCAGCAAGACAGGAACGGAGATTTCTGGTTCGCATTATGGTGGGACGGCCTGATAAAATATGATGGGGTAATAGCCCAATCATATAAAAAATATAACGGATTTTTTGATGATTACAATGCAATTGAAGAGGACCTTAACGGAGACCTTTGGTTCGGAACAGACGGCAATGGTCTTTACAAATATACTTTGCCACTTGATAAAAATTAATTAAGATGAAAAATAGATTCATTACAGCTTATTTGATTGCTGCATTCCTGATCCCATTAGTCCCGGTGAATTGCCAGACCAGCACCGGTAATAGGGATAAGTATACTCTTCTTACCACACCTTATAATAAACGCCCTTTAACTTTGTACAAAGGTCAGTTTCAGGCAGATGCAGGTTATAAATTTTCTTTAAGGAGCCGCTCATTCGATAATAATGGAGATGTCATTGATCTGAAAACAAATGGCAACGCTTCTGTAATGCATAATTATTTTCTTGAATTGAGATACGGAGTGCTGAACTTCGTGGAACTGGGGATTGAGTCAAGTTATTCAAAACGTGGCATAAGAACTGAATCCACAACTTATGGGAGCGCATTCAGTGAGGTGATAGTGAATGAACTTAGTGAATATAAAGGTCTGGGCGACCTTTATATTTATACTTCCATCCGGCTGCCTGTGCAATATACCTGGTTTGATTTCAGGGTAAGCGGAGGATTCTTTTTGCCTACCGCCAAATATAAGCCAGATCAACCTTCTAATTCTATAAGCGTTGATAACACAACAAGTACTTTTACTATTGATTATAAGTATAATAATAAGAATGGTTATAGAGTACCTGTGTATCAGATTTCTGCAGCAGCCAAGGTCACTTTCTCCAAGTTTGCAGCCTATGCTGATTTTGTTTTCAAAGACCCCTTAAAGGAAGGAACGAATATCAGATGGGATGAAACCCTGTCGAATTACGTTTTTTATTATACCAGCCATGAATATGATTATCTTCTTGACAGGGAGATGACAACCACTGCATCGGTCCATTATCAACCTGTCGGATGGTTTGACATTCATTTAAAGGGCAGTCTGCTTTTATCGTCCAAAGGCTGGACAGAATATTGGGATAATGTCAGGTATAAAAATCCGGAGATACAACTTCTGACTCTTGAGCCTGGATATGAGATCCAGATCTCACCAAGTCTCAGACTTAGCCAATTTGCAGGTTTTTCACTTTCGGGGAAAAGCACAGATGCTCCTTTCTATATGATCACGACATTGAGCTACAGCATTTTCCCATTTTTAAAATAACCAGAAAACAATAGCATTATGAAAAAGATATTGTTAATATATATTCTTCTAATGGTTGCTTCAGTTGCCATGTCGCAGACTGAAAAGATCATCAATCCGGCGGACTTGAAGCAGCAGACAGTAATAACCGAACCCCTGTCCCTGAATAAAGGATTTTTCAGGGTGGGATTATTCTACACATATTCAGCCCTTGATAAATATTTTAATGAGTCAAAGAAGAAAAATTACTTTCCTGAAAGCACCTGGGGTTCGTCCTCAGGAATACAATTGTGGTTACAATACGGAATCTCTGACAGGTTAATGGTTGAATTTGGAGTACCTTACAACAATGATCTGACAAACATCCATAGGAAGATATATATCCCTGAAAGTGATACAAGTAAAACATATAATGCCAGTAACAGAGGCAGAGGAATAGGCGATATCATAGCCAGTGCAACCTACCAGATAATTCCCTCGAAGGACAACAAGTTTTCATTGAAGGCAAATCTGGATTTGACTATCCCGACAGGAAGAAAAAATTTCAAAAATGTAGTCAGCAGCGATCAATATGACGGCCCTACAGGATACGGTTCGTTTAGTTTAACACCAAGAGTCACAGCGAGAATGCTTGTATATCCTTATTCCTTCACTGCATATGCTTCATTCAATTATAATTTTAATTGTAACAGGATGCTTTACCCGACTGATACTAAAGAAACAAATATAATGGATGCCTACTCACTAATTGGAGGTGCAAGCGCTAATATACACCTGAATGAATGGATTGCCCTGATAAACGAAATCAATTTTTCATATTGGGGGAAAGATAAAATTGAAGATGTTCCAGCAAGTACTCTTTACACCAAATGGGCTCTTTCTTATGAACCAAGGATTGTTTTTCAGATCAGAAGATTCAGATTGGGAGAGGCAGTATACATTCCTCTCAAGGGCAAATATGTTGGTGCAAATGTGATGTATGTAATTATGGCACAATATGTTTTTTAAATTTTATCTATGAAAAAGCTCCGATTAAGTATTGTTTATACAGTAATCCTTCTTGTCTTTAGCTGTGCTACTCCATCTATACTGGTAACGCAGGAACAAAATTTGGGCGACAGCTATTTTAACAAACACGATTATCCTGAGGCTGTTAAGCATTATAATCTCATGATGGATGCCAGTAAAAAGCTTGGCATATATCGAAACCTGTCAATGGAAGGAGATGTTCAAAGAAAAATCGCCAACTGTTATGAAATGATGGGTAAATACGACCAGGCTCTTTTACATGTTCAGAATGCTATGGTTCTTGACTCAACAGATAACAATTTGCTGGGAAGGATAGAAGATTACCGGCAAGAAGGCAGGAACTATATCTATATGGGTTCTTATAGGTCCGGCATTTCATCAATTGAAAAATCCCTTGAACTTAGTGAGGGTATGGAACAAAGCCTTAAGAATGTCCACAGGCTTACAATAGCCGATAATTACCTGGCACTGGGCCAGTTATATGCTGTTATGGGCAAACTGGATAAATCATTGGATTTTACACAAAAGGCGCAGGCTATTTTTAAACAGGCATCAGACAAAAAAGGTGAAATGGAATCCTATCTGACGCTTGGAAGCATATCTGCCGATAAGGGTGATTACATTTTTGCACAAAATTTAATCGGCCAATCACTGAAAATAGCTGATGAACTTAAAATGGGGAGCGCCCGTCAAAACCAGCTTCTCTCAACAATTTCCTCTTCCCTTGGTAAATATGAAGATGCTTTGCGAAGTCAGGAAAAGGCTATCGAAGATGCCAGGGAATATAAAATTACAGGCCAGATAATCTGGGCAACAGTTGGTATGGGAGATATCTATCGTGATCTGGGTGATGTAAAACGAGCAGAACGATTTTATAAACAGGCCAGTGAAATAAAGGGCAGTGAATCAGTGAAAACCGGCAGTCTTGATGCATCACTCAATCTCAGGCTGGGGGATGTCCTGAGCGCTAATCAGTACTTCATTGCTGAAGGATCAGTTGCCGGAGCCGGTATTTCATCACTTCGTCTTTCGGAAATGCTTATTCAGGATGGGAAACCGGATAGCGCTCTTCTCTTTCTTAATCAGGCAGAGAGAATGTTTCGTGAATCAAAAAACAAACAGGGTGCATCAAATGTAAAGCTCTTGAAAGGCAGAGTATTAGTTGATAAAGGAGATTATATCCCGGCAAAACAGGCGCTCGATTCAGCCAGCAGTGCCACTGATTTCCCAGAAACAGTCTGGCAGGCCTGGTTTCATTTAGGAAGAATGTACGAGAACCAGGGCCAGGATGCTAAAGCAATAGAGTCATACCGAAATTCAATTTCCGTTATTGAAAAAATAAGGGGAAGCCTTACTATTGATGAGTTTAAAAGCATCTATTTCGACAGCAAGAGAGAAGTATATGACAGGCTCATCAATCTCCTCATGAAGAATAATAAACCTGTCGATGCCTTTTTACTCTCTGAACAAGCCAGAGCAAGAGCATTTTATGATATTCTCTCAAATAAAAAAATAGATTTCAGAGGCTCATCATCTGAAGATCTTGTTTCTCTCGAGCAGGAAAAAAGAATTGAATTGCAGAAGCTGTATAAGCTTTTACAAAAAGGTAATGCAGGTGTTTCCGATAACGAAAAAACACGTTCGGTTGATATAAAACAGGTAAGAAGCGCGCTGACTGAAGCACAGACAGAGTATGAGGAGCTAATTCAGAAGATAAAGCTTAATAATCCGGCATATGCAGAGATGCTGACGGCAGATCCTATTACATTGTCTGATATTCAGTCAAGACTTGATCCGAAGACAGCAGCCCTTGAATATTGGATAAGTAATAACAGACTGATAATCTGGCTGATAACCCATTCTGAAGTCATTACAAAAACTGTTCAGATTACCAGCAATGATCTTAATACTCTTGTTGAAAAGGCAAGAAGATCAATACAGACAAGTAGCACAGATGAAGCTAATTCAGATCTGTCAGAATTGTACAAGTATTTAATTGCTCCGGTTGAGAGTAACCTGGCATCATTTTCAAACCTGGTAATTATCCCAAATCAGTCGCTTCATTTTCTTCCATTCCAGGCCTTGATAAATAAGAAAGGAGAATATTTTGTTCAGAAGTTTAACCTGGTTTACGCACCTTCTGCCAGTGTTTATATTGTCTGCAACGATAAGCTGATAAAGATTGGTTCAAAATTTATGGGAGTGGCTTTGGGAGATGTATCAATTGGCAACAATGAAGGTCTGCCTGGAACTGAAGACGAACTAAAAAAGATACTTCCTTTGTTCCCTGATAATATTTCAACTTTTGGAAAACAGAGCACTGAAACATTTGTAAGAAAAAATTCCGGCAACTGCAATTTTCTTCATTTTGCCACTCATGGCCTGTACAATTACAAGCAGCCGCTTTATTCTTATCTTCTTTTCCCGTCAACCGACGAAGATGATGGCAGGTTGAATGTTTTTGAAGTTTTTGAAATGAATCTCAATGCAAAGCTTGTTACCTTAAGCGCCTGTGAAACAGGACTTGGTAATATTAGCCAGGGAGATGAGCTTACGGGATTAAGCCGGGCTTTCCTCTTTGCAGGGTCATCATCCGTCATTGTAAGTCTTTGGTCTGTAGCCGATTATCCAACTGCATTGCTTATGTCAAATTTCTATCGTTATCTTAAAGACCATTCAATGCAGGAGGCGCTTACATTGGCCCAAAGGGATGTAATTAAACTGTATCCTCAACCTGAATACTGGGCACCGTTTATCCTTATCGGTAACGGAAATGTTTCGGGGAATTGAACCAGAATAAATGTTCCCGGTTGAATTTAAAAGCAGGATAGCTAGTCAGAATCAGATAGATGCCGATCTGCTTTTTAAAGCATTGAGTGAACCGTCACCGGTAAGTATCAGGATTAATCCCAAAAAGTGGAACAAGCGACCTTTGACCTCTGAACCGGTTCCCTGGTGCAATCAGGGCTGGTATCTTGAATCCCGTCCATCATTTACTTTCGATCCGTTATTTCACGCCGGATGCTATTATCCCCAGGAAGCCTCAGGCATGTTTTTAGAACAGGTTTTTAAGCAGATAGTTGATTCTGAAGAAAATATAAGAGTTCTGGATTTGTGTGGGGCACCTGGAGGAAAAAGTACTCACCTGTCCTCATTAATAGGAAAAAATGGATTACTGGTTGCTAATGAAGTTATCAGATCAAGAGCATTGATACTTGCTGAGAACCTGACAAAATGGGGACTATCAAATGCTGTTGTGACTCAGAGTGATCCATCGGCTTTCAGCAGACTGCATGGCTTTTTTGATCTTATCCTTGTCGATGCTCCTTGTTCCGGCGAGGGCATGTTCCGGGATAAGGTTGCAATAAGTGAATGGTCGGAAGAAAACACAGCACTTTGTTCAGAAAGGCAGAAGAGAATAGTAATGGATGTCTGGCCGGCTCTTAAAGAAAACGGTATTCTCATTTACAGCACCTGTACATTTAATCCCGGTGAAAATGAAGAGGTTGTAAAATGGCTTACCGGGAAACACGAAGCTGAATCGGTACAGCTGAATTTATATGGTTATGAAGGAATTACTGAGATAGATTACCAAGGAATTCATGGATATGGCTTTTATCCCGGAAAAATCAGGGGTGAAGGTCTGTTCATTTCTGTCCTGAGGAAAAATAGCAGGCCTGATGGGAACACTTTTAAGATTAAATCCGATGTAAAAAGCAGAGTAACAAAAGAAGAAAAAATTATTTTCAATGAGTGGACAATGTTTTCTGAAGAGAGGCTTATGAAATCTGGTGAAGATATTTATGCTC
>JAPLEC010000283.1 GCA_026391515.1 Bacteroidia bacterium
GGAAGCTCAAGTTCAGTAATAAATGATCTTGTTCCTGAATTAACAGTTGGTGCTATTCGGTATGCCGTAGCAGAGAAATTTTCGTTTTTATAAACATCAACTGTAACGTTAGCTTTCATACCTTTTTTAATAAGCGGATAATATTGTTCCGAAATGCTAACATTAATTTTCAGCGGATTGACCTGCATTACGGTTACCACAGCAGCTCTTCCGGATGTTGTCGTCGGAGAACCGGAATACATTTCACCATCTTCAAAATATTTTCCGGTTACAATTCCAAAAAATGGTGCTCTTAACAATGTATTCTGTTCCATGAAATCGACATTGGTTTTTGTAACATCGTACTGGGTTTTCATCTGGTCGTACTGTTGCTGTTTTGCACTTCCGGCTTTTAAAAGTGTGTCTAGCCTTGAAAGGTCTTTTGCAAGGCTCGCGAGCTGAACTTTCTGCTGATAAAGCTGGGTGCGGTCCATTAGGAAAAGATTGTCACCTTTATTAACCTTATCACCTACCTCAACATATATTTTTTCAATTCTTCCGGGTATCGATGGTGCCGCATTGACTTCTTCAAAAGGAAGAATTGTTGCAGTATAATCGATGGTCCTTGCAATTTTTGTTTTTGCCAGCGTCATTACCTGAACGGGGATAGCTGCTTTCTCTTCAGCAGTTGTGCCACTCAGAGAAGTGGCAGCTTCATTTTTATTCTTTGATGAACAGGCTGAAAGGATCAGTCCGCTTACCAGTATTGCCGAAATTGTTGTTGTGTATTTCATTATCTTGTTTATTAAATATTTCTGGATTAATTACATGTTATTTAATAGTTTATCAAGTGCCAGTTTTGTCTGCAGAAGGTTCATCAGTGAAGAAATGTAATTGTTTTGCGCCTGAAGATAGAGCTGGTTTGCCTGGGTAAGATCTAGACTTGACGCCATTCCCTGCCTGTATTTGTTCTCCATGCTTGCATAGACTCTTTTCGAAACTTCTACGTTGCCTTTCTGGCTCCTGTACTGCAGATTTGCATTTTGCAGGTTGAATCTTAATTGTTTTTCCTGCATATTAAGCTGATCGGAAACCAGCTCCTTTGTATATCTGGCCTTTTCGAGATCAATCTTTGCCTTTTTAATGCTGGAGTACCTTTGTCCGCTGGCAAATATCGGCACTGACAACTGCGCACCCACAAAAGAGCTTTGATACCAGGCCATCGATGATAATTTCTGTCCCATCCCTGAAGTAGCATAAGAATAAACACCTGACAATGAAGGCAATACCTTGGCCTTCTGAGTTTTCAGGTTGAGTACTGACATCTGCTCCTGCTTATCAGCCAGATCAAACTGGATATTTGCAACTGCATTGAATTCCTGCGAGAGGAGCTCATCAACGTTTATCTCTCTGACCAGGTCATCAAGCGTTTCCGTGAGAGTGATTTTGGTGTCGGGTTTGACACCAAGCTGAAAGCGCAGCAGGTTGTAGTTAACTTCAATAGTGCTTTGAAGATTGCTGAACGAGTTTTCCACCATTGTCACGTTTGATGCCACCTGATCAACATCTGATGCCTCTGCCATACCGGTATTGTACATCGCTCTGGTTGATTTTAGCGTCTCCCGTAAATTTGCCAGATTTTCATTCAGGATCCTTAACGATTCTTCTGAAACAAGGATAAGATAATATGCTGAAGCAACAGACTGGCGGGTATCTATCTCAGTATTCTGAAGACTCGATTCCGAAAGTTTCTGTGCCAGTTTCACGGTTTCGACTCCCACATAATAGGGAGCATTGAACAACGGCATTGCAGCCTGTATTGTGACAGGGATATTATATGGTCTGCCCATCTGTATAACCATGGTATTGCCGTTCATAGTCATGACAAACACACCCAGTTTGAGATTATCCGTAAACCCTGCACTGGCAGAAACCTGCGGAAGACCTGAAGAAATTGTCGTCCACACATCTGCCTGTGAACCCTCAACGGTCAATTTTGCGGATTTGACTATCTTGTTATTATTCAATGCATAATCCTGAGCCTCCTTCAGCGATAGCTTAAGCTCCCCGCTGCTTTCCTGGGCTTTGATAACAGCCACTGGCAAGAGCAAAACAGCAACTGCTGCAAATAATCTGTTCTTCATAATATTTGTTTTATTCTTCATGCTGTCAATATTGTATTACGGATTCTGTTTATCTCTTCTTTTCATAATGATTAATAAGATCAAGACCTTTTTGGGTGCATATTCCCCTCAGGTAATTTATATAAACATTTCTGACTACATCCTTGCTCATATAGTCATCAGGAGGGAAAATTTCTTTGTCATTCGACATTTTTGCCACCTCCAGCATGCACTTGTTAATGATCTTTACGTCAATATCCTTCCTGAAGACACCCTCTTTAATGCCTCTTTCAATTATCATTTCGTTGTTCCTGATATAAGGAAGGGCATCCACGTCATCCAGCTTTTTCATTACATCCTGGTGGAGCCGCTTCATATCCATCAGGAAGGCAGGACTCATATTCTGGAAATGTTTCATCATTATATTCATGATATTGAAAATTGCTTCAATGACATTTTCAGATTCATTAAGTGTCTTCCCCATCATCTCGCGCTGTTTGAAGGTCATCCATTTCAGTACTCCTGATAGAAGCTCATCCTTGTCTCTGAACACTTCATATATGGTTCTTTTTGATATACCCATCTGGTTTGCAAGCATATCCATTGTTACTCCTCTGATACCGTAAGTTCTGAACATGTGAGCTGCTTCTTCAATTATCCTTTGCCTGTTATCCATTTAAGAAAATTAAACGGGTCGAAAATATGAAAACTATTTTAGTTTACAAAGTTTTCTTAGTCAAATTCCGGAAATAATTCAGTAAAAACACGAAATTTACCGGTGAATAACGAAAGGCACAAGGGCGAAGAGGCTCAAAAGCCCTCGCTGGCGCGAGTTTGTAACTCGTGCCAGAATGAACTTGTAAATGGCACGGATCGGATTACAAATCCGCGCCAACGGAACAAGTTAACCTCGTTTGCGAGCTCTCCTCCATTTGGCGGAAAATCCGCGCCAGCTGTCTAGATAATTTTTATCTTGCCATTGCGCCGTTGAACCTTTATACCTTTATATATATGACAACAAACAAAATAATTTACCAGGTCGATGCATTTACCTCCAGACCTTTTAAAGGAAATCCTGCCGGTGTCTGCATTCTTGAAAAAGAGATGTCTGCAGAATGGATGCAGAATGTAGCAGCCGAGATGAATCTGTCGGAAACCGCTTTTATCGTGCCTGGAAATAATGAATTTCAGATCAGGTTTTTTACCCCTGAAAAAGAAATGCCTCTTTGCGGACATGCCACCCTCTCCTCAGCACATATTATGTTTGAAACTGGGGTTGTCGGAAGAGATGAAACAATCCTTTTCAGTTCAAAAGCAGGAAAGCTATATGTGAGATTTTCAGATAGCTGGATTATAATGGATTTCCCGGCCTATCCTTTGGAACCTATAGCAATACCTGATGAAATTGAAAAAATCATTGGTATCAGACCGGTTGAATTATATCGCACCGGACATGGCTGGTCATTTGCTCTTCTCCACAATGAGGATGAGGTAAGAAATCTGAAACCGGATTTCAGGCTTATGAAAAATTCTGAATTCGGAGACCTTATTGTAACTGCTCCTTCAGATGATAAAAGCTTTGATTTCTGTGTTCGCTGCTTTGCTCCTGCTGTTGGAATTGATGAAGATCCGGTGACCGGATCAGCACATTGTTCACTGGTCCCTTTCTGGAATAAAAAAACTGGAAAGAAAGAATTTGTATCACACCAGGTTTCAAAAAGAGGAGGGATATTAAAAGTCGCATTAAAAGATAATCGGGTGGGAATCTCGGGACAAGCGAAAACAATATTCAAAGCTGAGTTGTTAGTGTAAAAAGGGACTAAGGTGTAAAGGTTCAGAGGCTATTTACCATTGTGCCACTGAGCCAATGCGTCTCTAGGCCTTCATCTGAAGAGATAAACGAATCCCCGATAAGGCTTTCCGTCATACTTAATATCATCCCATCCGTAAGCACGTATAATATAAAAGTATACGCCGGGGCGTGCTTTTGTTGATGAGTTATTGACATTGCCATCCCATCCCTGCCAGGTTCTCAGTTTTTCCCCCTCTCCTGAAAAGCCATATACTTTCAGCCCCGACTGACTATAAACTTCCATGCTTACATATCTTAATGATCTCATTGCACCAACCACAAACCAGTCGTTACGTCCATCTCCATCAGGAGTAAATACATTCGGGATACTGTCGAATCTGGATGGTTCAACATAAATACTATCTCTGAATGAATCTGTGCAATGGAGCAGGCTTTCAATAGTCAGTTCCACCCAATAAAGACCAGGCTTAGGATATAAATGAGGTTCGGGATTTTCCAGTTCTGAAGTAGTCTCATCACCAAAATCCCACAAAAATGTTGAGCCCCTTATTGAATTGTTGGTAAAAGTAACTTTGAGAGGTGCTTCTCCTTTGGCTGGTAAAGAAGTAAAATCAGTGTTGACCTGAATCGACGGATAGAAGAATGATGCTTCGCTGCTGCAGCCCAGACTGTTTACCTGAAGCTTGTATGTCACATCCTCCAATGGCGGAGAATAAGTAACCGGAATTGTATCAATATCAGGATAAGGAATTATTGATGAAGGTGTA
>JAPLEC010000067.1 GCA_026391515.1 Bacteroidia bacterium
GCATAACACCATATACCCCCATCGTGGTAACTAACATGCCTGAAAGTTGTGAAAAGAAACGGCTTGTGATAGATTGTCCGCTTTTAAAAGAAGAAAAGAATCCCCTGTTTGTGGATGTTAATTTATTGAGCTGTTTGTCAGTTTGACCAATTTCCTGATTTATTCTTTTTATATCTGATGTGCTGTTCGATTTATCTCTTGCAGTTTTTAATTCGTTAATCCTCGCACGCAATCTACCTACCAATCCCATTTGGGATTCATAATCCGCTGATAATTTTTGATTTACTTTTATCTGATCTCTGACAGCCTTTGTATCAGCATTACGCTGAGTGCGTAATTCCTGTATAGCTTGTTTCTGAGCTACATATTCCTGTGTACCACGTTGTCCTGTTTTATTAAGATCATTTAATTTTGTTTTGTATTCATTCAGACTTCTTATATAATTATTCTGAATGTTTGTAAGGTCGGTCATGTTCTGAGCCAAATTTCTTTCAACTTGCGCTCTCTTTGCTTCAACATCAATAACAGCTTGCGATGTCTTGGCATAGTCTATCCATGCCTTTGAACCTTGATTTACAGCAGCAGTGACAGTTTGTCCAAGTCCATTTGCACTATCCTGTACCTCTTTTATTCCGTTCATAGCCTGATCGACTTGTGCCGTCAGGTTGATTTTCAGTTCCTTTTCCGCCATCTTTCTTTAATCTTTTCTCTATTACCGTCATTATCTTGTAAAACTCATTTATATCTGTCTTCTTTAACTCCATGTAACTGATTTCACTATATTTGGCAACCAACATCAGTGTTTCAATCCAATAAAAATCTATCTCACCTATATATTGCTCATAAGGCTTGTAGCTTTCTTTAGCTTCTTTGAAATATCTTGGGTGAGTTCGTTTAAGATTGGAATAAAGCCTGTCACCAAGTTGGCTGCCAAGCGAAAAAAATCATTCATGTCAAACGGCTCTTTGCGCCAGTCATCTATCTTTCTCTTACCCAACTCCTCATCCCATTGTGTAATATCTTCATCTTTAGTAATGACAAATAACGTGCATAGTAATAGTGCAGGGTGCATCCTGTCTTCCAATTTCTGTGCTACACCATTTCTCATGTTTAAAATGATAGACCATGCCTCCACGCCTTTGCCTTTGTCTGCAAGTGTAATAGCCATGTCCAAATCCTTGAAAATAGCTTTAAAGTCCTTGCCAAAACCGACATGCACCTGTAATTTCTCAAAGTGCATAAATCGCTCTACCGTAAGGGTATTTTTAATGAAATACTCCGTACCATTAGCTGTGAATGAAGAATCTTTAAAATCAATGTGCTTTAAGTCCATAATTTATGATTTCAATAGTAAATATAGTTATACAAATAAATACAATATGCTGCCAAAGATTATATGTTTGAAAATACGTAATTAAGTAATACCATAAAGCTAATTGTCCTGATACGCAATATTCACAATTTATCAAAGGACTTGTAATCCATTCCTGTTTTATATTATCGTTTATCCACCTTTTCCATCCTTCCAGAATCATTCCTGAATCAGTAAGAATTATCGTATAAGTCCATGCTACAATAGCTAAAATTATACATTCTCCGATCTGATACCAGGTTATCATGGGCATTGGTATATATCATCCTGCCAAGCAGGTAAACAATCTAAATTAACTCTGTAAATAACATGATAGTCAAGGCCAAAGTAATCATACGGATACATCAGGTATTGACTTTCTTCTTCCTTGTAAGTATATCGTGAGAATAAATTTGGTGATTTCTCCGGTATCCTGAACAGGTTGAATCTGATATTATGTATATATGTTAAACTCGGTATCTGAAATGGAATCTCGTGCATAACATGAGCCATGAATAAGGTATCAAATATTTCTGCATGATTGGTTTTCTGATAGTTAAACCAGCAAATTAATCTCACTTGAGTAATAAATTCCTTCCAGTCAGGACTTTCGTCTTTTAAAACGGTTCCCCAGTCCTCAAAATAAACAATAGACTTTTTGGAGCTATTCGGCACGGCATCCAAATAGTCAGACGTATCACATACATCCCTAACCTGATTATATACCACCGGATAAATCTTTAACTTACCAGCAACCGTTAATTTAATCGGCTTCACAATACCCACTTTATGATCTTCAAATGGTATTGTTATCTGATTAATTAAACTATCTATAATTTGGTATATCATTTCTCAAACTCCATGTTAATCCATTCAGAAAGTTTTTCCACTATCTTATCGCCTTCATCTTCGGAAAATTCCAGAATATTCTCACCCTCTCTATCATAATGCCCTTCCAGAATACTTAAATTCTGTTTCATTCGTGGTGTTGTACGATCACTATCTTTATTTTCACCCGTTACACACATCGATACTTCTGCACCACCTTCAAAACTACGTTCACCCACTATGTCAAAACTATTCCACATCTGACCAGAAAACTTAAATGTCTTTATCCCTGTTTGTAAACCATGTTTTGTTCGCACCTTTGACCACGAATCAGAATATGGTGTCGTAGCCTGCATACTTCCCTTTTGACCTTTGGTAACAACCCTTTCTTTTATCATTCCCATCAATGCACCGGCTAATATCCTTAGTTCAGGCAATAAATCACTCCTGACAGCCGAAAAGGTCTGCTCGTAAGAAATTGGTGTAACCGTGCAATTAATGTTCTGGATCATAGGTAGTAAATATTCCTGCTTTAGCTATTTTAATCAAATCACGACATTCCAGACAATCATTTGCCTGTACATTAACGTTTGAAGCAATGTAGTTCACATGCTCGTTATATTTAGCCAGAATAGCATCCCTATCGGCTGTGATCTGCTCACGGTTAATCATGACATCCCTGTTTATATTCACCGTGCGTAAAATCATCTCCAATAAAAGTTGTCCGGCTTTATAACGAATTGCCAATGCTGTTGAAATAGCAAGCGGATTAGCATCAAAGTCAAAATAATCTTTACATAATACTTCATTGATAATGCACTTAAATTCAACTTCAAATGTAAGTCCGTGCATGTAATTAGATGTAACAGTAGGTAAGTCTGATAAATCCGTAATACTTGAACGTGCAAATCCACCTACCATCGCATACCGTGACCAATAATCCTGACTTCTGCTCTCAGCTTGTGACCAGAAAAAATATGGCTTACCTGTGTTGAAAGTAGCTTTGAACTTACCACAGTTACATTTGACTTCATTATTTTTGGGAATATTAGCAGCTAACTTATATATGAAGTAGTACTCCAGATTATCCACATATCCATCGTGCATGGGTAACTCTATCGGAACGGCAAGTACATTGTTATTATGAGTATTGGCAGTGGTATTTAATGTTCGGGTAGCCACCAACTCATTTTTATTATTGTAAACCCATAATGTAATCGTGCCGGTCGTATTGAATAAAGTACCTATTTTCTTTATGATAAGATTTCCACTGACAATATTGGCACAAAATATTCTCGCTCCATAATAATATCCGGTAGTCAATGACATGTCTGCGGAATACTTTACCCTCCCTATTGCTCCATAATACGGTTGCCGTTTAAGCTGATAGCTGCGCATCAGTAAAGCATTGACATCTCCAATGAATATCCGTACGGCTTCATCTCTGGAATTACTCATCATATCCCAGATTTCCGTGCCATGTTCACAGTTTAGTAATCCATTAACAGATCGCAACTCCACTAACTCATCCAGATATAAACCTGAATCAGATCGCAATGTAGTCACAGCATCATAGCACTCACATTCCGTTCGGGATAGTCCTATGATATAATCCCAACAAGTCAAAGGTAATGACATAGTGATAAATTTTAAAAAAGAGGGGTAACGGATCGCCACCCCTGCTTTTTGTTATGCACACAAGAATCTTAAAACTCCGGTATTACCGGCTTCGCATCCTTCAGGATTGTTGAATATGTCAGCCTTTAGTTTCACTTTGAAGTTATGCTGAATCATATCATTTGTGGTACATTCGTCATTATAGAACACATCATACGTAAATCCAGGTACGAACCTCGATGGCATGGTGTATCTGATAAATTCAAAGGTACGTTCCGGTGTAGTGGGATTGTAAAATTTACTTGCCATTGCAAGTGAACCCTGACTTAATAGATAAGTGTAAAGGTCGGGGTCATTCACAGCGTCAATGTTAAACAAGTCAAAATACATCCTCATCCTGTCAAAGATAGTTTCAGCTTTACCATCAGCGTTCAACCTCTTGTAATCTGAAAGGAAATACTGTTCATAGAAATTACTCCCACTCAAAAAGATAGGATTTGTAAAGCGGTTCAAGATTCCAACTCTCTGGAAATATGCAAACAATGTCCAATCCCAGAAAGCGGCTGCAATAGAAGTGATATTACCGGCAACAGTTCCTTTGCCTCCGGTGAAAACATTAGTGCCTGAAAATGTATTCAAATTCGCCACGACATATTGAGCAAAGCACTCTACAAGAGTTTTGTCGGCTACAAGTAACTGTTTTGCTATTGCCGTTTCAATATTAAATTCATTGTCAATATAATCGGCTTCATCCTCTGAAAAATTGATTACACGCTCCCATGAAAGGGCATATTCCTGTGCATTTGTTGAAGATTTGTCACCTCCGATAACGCAGGTTACATTTTCTTCACATGCCGGATTACAAACATTCTGCCAGATAACCTCCACATCGACATCCTTTTTGCGTGCGGGTGTAGGTAAAATATTGGCTGTCTGAACAGACTGTACAGCGGCGATAATATCAATTTTGGGGATATACTGTTGTTTGATTCTGTCATCAAACATAATCGCATCAGCGACCAGTCGGATAGTTCTAAGGGTGGTTTCATTAAACACACCTGCTGTTGTACTCATTTGGCTACTCTCCTATATTAAATTAATCAACTTCATCTACTTTTTTTAGAAGGGTAGCCACCTTCCATCTCTTACGAGCTAAATTGATATTGTTTTTAGACCTTTGGAAAGTCGAAAAGCATTTATAACCTTTAATTTTTCTATCGGGTCTTTAATATTGTCTACTGCGATATTTAATTCTTCTTCTGTTTTTGGTAAAGTCACCGGAGCTGAACCCTGAGTTGAATTTCCGGCATTGCCTCTTTGTTCCTGTTGTTCAAAGTCAAAAATCTGCTCTGCATTTATTTTTACAAAAGTATTAAAATCCATCGGATTTCCATGTCCATCTTCAATTCTTTTTCCATCCCTGATAATGACAATGCTATTGTCCTGAATTTCATAATCATAAGCAGATAATTGATTTAAGAAATTATCCTTTTGGCGCTTGGCTTTTACCATATCAGAAGAAAGAACAGGCTTTAATCCCATAAATGATTCCTCTGCACGACTACGGACTGAAATAAATTTTTTCTCCTTCTCAATGGTAGCTTTAAAATTTTGCAATTCCGTATCCTTTATCTTCAGGTCACTCTCATATTTGCTTTTCCAGGTATTTTCCATTTCAAGGAATTTTGGATGCAATTTCACTTTATCATCTGTCAGTTCACCTGTGGCTTTCTTTTGGGCTTCACCCCAGTTGAGAAATAAATCCATTCCGGTCAGATCAGAATTAAAACCTGTCTTCTCTTTAAATTCTTTTTCGATTTTTTCTGCGGCTTCCTTGAATCCTTTTTTATGCCCGTTATTAAAGATTTCAGTAGTGTTGACACCATCTTTCAACCGTTTAACTCTTGCCTGATCTAAATTCAGAAGTTCATCCACAGCGGTATCTTTAATTTTTAAAGTACCATCATCGGATTTTTGATAAATGAGTTCCGCCAACTCATCATCTGTCTTAGCAAATTGCTTTGTTAAAATTGACAGCAAAACACTTTTTTCATCCATAAATTAAATTTTAGGTTTCTTAACTCTTATTATCTCTTTTGGTTGTTTGGGAGGGTTCGATGTTCCAAGATCATCGTGAGCTTCCACATCAAATTCCACATCAAATTTTTCCCGTACTTTCTCCGGTGTATCAATCAAAATTTCTTTTACCTCCGCCGGAATGATGATGTTTTTTGTTTCGGTAGTATATTTTTCAACAATAGAAAACTTACCAGATAACTTCATGTCAACCATTTTTGCATACTGATCTTCCGTGAGAGTTTGGATACGTCCGGTCTTTTTACTTTTTACTACGATATAATTTTCGTTCATTTTTTTAGTTTTTTAGTTACCTTCTTTTTATAATTTGATTTTATAGGTTTTGATTTTTTGAGGTCACTATTTCGACTATCAATAATTTCCTTTGGCTTTTCAACCTCCAAAGTATTAGGGTCTATTAATTCAAACTCTGGAACTTCCAATGGCCTTTCTGGTTGTATTACAGGCTTTTGAGTGATTTCCGGCTCGATGATAATCATCCCATCTTTCATCGGTATTTTCTCACCCGTCAATGGGATTTCTTTTGCCTGTAAATATTTTATCGTTTCCCCTGGTATTGGCACAAATTCCATCGGCTCAATTTTTTGCCAACCGTTTTTATGTTTAGGAAGCAAATTCCAGACCTTTTCTGAATATGTTCCGATGATACCTTTTCTTATTGCAGTAATCATAATTTTTAATTTTGGTTACAAAGATATGTTAAAAATCAAACGATAGCAATATTTTTTTTCACTTTTTAATTTCTAAAGTCTCTATAAGCCTCAAACATCCTTGAAAATTGACTTAATGCACAATCCAACGGATAATCATCTTCTGTCAAATTAAAGTCAGCCATGAACATCTCAATAGCCTTACGGGTAGTTACGCTTGGTAATATTTTCACTCCCATCACATACCCAAACATCAGGGCATCAAGTTTATCAAACCTTAATAACCTCTGAATGTTAATTATTATTTTCTTTGGTTTCGACATATAGACTTTGCAATGCTTTGTTATAACTTGTTAATTGTTTTACCGTATAATCATATTGCGCTGCTCGTGGCATACTTTTCAGTGTATTACTCCCATAACAGGTATGCTCCACAAAAGCATTACACACGAGGGCATGTTTTATTCCGGCTCTTCGTATTTGTTCTCCATAGATATTATCTGAATACCAAAATTCCACATCTTCATTCAATCCTCCTATTTGAGAAATTATATCCCTGTCAATACAAATACACCATCCGCAAATATGAACAGCAATAATATATCCTTCAATAAGATGATCGCCTTTTCCCAGATTCGTCACATTCGGGCAATAAGGACTTAAAGACTTGTAACCCATTGAAAAAGCTCTGTATATATTTTCTGCCCATTTTTTATGAAATACCAGATCGTTATTGCACAAAATTACATATTTATTTTTAGTCTGGCTAATTGCCATATTCATCAACTTATTGTAATTGAACGGAAAATCATAATGCAAAGTAGTCACATCGTAATTCCTGGCAGTCTGTTCAACGATAATGATATTGTATTTGATTATGTCTTCAACTTCACGCAAATTTTTAATAACCTTTTTAGTGATATTCAGGCATTTGTCATTGTGGGCATTGCTTAATATGATTATATCAAAAGTCATTGCGTTTCTGATTTTTTATGTGAAAATACATAATAATACAATGTCTTAGATATGTATGCCTGTGTTCTTATTAACGGTTTAAGTCCCAAAGCATAAATACCATCTTCACCCATATTTATCTCTTTGAACATAACTTTTAAAGCTAATGCACGCTTCACACACATCAGATGATTCGGCAGTCGTTCATAATAATTCACCAAGTCTCTGTCGGCAGGATACTGAGCATTATAGTACACTTTTTTAAATTCTCCGCCATTTACAGAACACTCCACGTCGAATAAGACAATATCAGAGCCACTCTGGCAACCTTTTAATAACAAAGGAATATAATCATCTGTAATCCTGTCATCATCATCAACGAAAACCACGTAATCACCCTGTGCAAGTCTTAAAAGATCGTTACGTTTCTTTCCTACGCTTCTTTTTTTATTATCACCCAGATATAGGATTTCTATTTTATTCTGATATGGCAATAACTTGGCCATGATTGTTTTTAAGTCATCCAACCGATTAGGCAAAGTGCATATAAGGACTGAAAGTATCATTGTTTGACTATGTTAAAATCTGCACCGCAAAAGTCTTCCCTATAAGAATAAGAGAAAATTTCAATTTCACTACCTATCAAAGATTTATACCTTCCATAGATTCTTATTTCACGCCCATCACCTTTAAAAACAATAGATTCATATTTATCGCCATAAAGAACAAAATCAACGATCTCACCTTCTTTTATATCAGATTCTTTTAATAACTCCTCACCGATAACTATCTCATAGACATCACAATCGCCTGTTATTTTTCCGGTAATCTTACCATTCAGAAATTTTCTCATACGGCAATACATTTAACCATTTCACTCTGTTTTTATCAAAAAATTCATACGGGATCTTTAAAAAATTCATCTTTAGGTTTATAGGCTTCTGATGTCCTCTTTGAATAACCCCACAGCCTTCATCTATGTCAAATACAGCCATTTTAAGATCGGGATGGGTGCGAAACTCCAGCCATGCCCTGTAAACGTCACCATTCCATGTCATCATAAATTGGTAAGGTACAACGGTGGCAGCGTCAGTGAGAGGATTACAGTCATGTACTACGATAGTACCACCCTTATTCAAATTGATCAATGAGTTCCATATATCTTTAAAAACCTGATCTGCATGATGAAGTCCGTCGATAAAAATAATATCAAAGAACATTTTCTTTTTTTTAAAATATTCATCTGATGTCATTTTATGAAATTCGTAATTGTGTTTTTCAATAACAGGCTCAGGGTCTATGCCAACCTTAATAGGACAAATTACCTGGTTCATACATAAATCCCCCTGTGTACCTATCTCCAAGTAAGACTGGTATCTATACTTTTGAATAAAGTGATTGATAATATCGTATCGTTGCATCTAATCCAGTGTTAAAGTCAGTAAAATTAATGTTCAAGTCTTTGATTATCTTATTATTGTCGATTTCAAACTTGTAAATATCGCCTTCCATCGGGTCATCTTTTGTTACTGAAAATTTATATCGTAATTTTAACTTTGCAATAAGTTCATTTAAAGTAACTTTAATGCCAGAAGCACAATTATAAATTTCTCCGTCACCTTTTGTCATCGCTGCTATATTAGCATCAACCACATCTTTAACGTATGTAAAACTTCTCATCTGATCGCCGTTACCATGAATAAAAACAGTAGTTCCGGTAAAAATAGCCTTTAACCAAATAGCGATGACACCACCTTTATAGGAATCATCCTGTTTTGCTCCGTAGACATGGAAATACCGTAAGATTGTCGTATTCAATCCCATCTTTTGGAATAAAGCCACATATTTTTCTCCGGCTAATTTGGAAACACCATAATAACTGCAAGGATTTAAGGGATGATCTTCGGTCTGAGGAAATATTTGACCTTCACCATAAACACTACCTGTTGAAGCATGAATGAATTTTTTTATGTTATTTTTCATAGCTAATTGCAACATCATCAATGTACCTGCACCATTTATCAATAAATCCATCTGCGGATTCCTGAGACAAATAGTTTTTTTGGAAGCGGCTTCGTGAAAAACATAATCAACACCTACGAATAAGTCTTTTATTTCTTTGTATAAAATATCTATCTGATGAAATTTGAACTCAGGATATTTCATACAAGCATTTAAATTTTGAAGTTTACCTGCACTCAGGTTATCAACTCCGATAACTTCATACCCTTGCTTTAAAAGTTCTTCGCATAAATTTGAGCCGATAAAACCGGCTGCACCCGTGACTAAACATTTCATATCTTATAAAATTTGTAATTTTTATTCTGTCTGCGTTTCAGATCATCTTCATAATCAGTATTAGGTTCTGTCCACATTTTTCAATAGTCTTTATTAGTCTTATTTATTTCAACAGACATTGCCTTTGCCAAATTCTCTATCTCGGCACATTTTTTCCTGATTAATTTACAACGTATATTACTCTGGAACATATCGTTTATTTCCCTGATAATTTCACATGGTGAACGAATTATGACAGCATTTGTCATACTCATTGCTTTATTCCATTTATATTAATATTCCGTTCCATAATTACTCTTATATCGTGAAATCCTGCATCTGTAAACAATGCTTTCATTTCTTCAACTGAAAACCCATGATTATATTCAGGATTCAGCGCATCATACCAGCCATGTACCTCCCCGCCCATCTCTTTGCAAAGTTTAATCCGTGCTTCCTGTGATAATTTCTTAAATGTCTTTCTCAGTTCAGAGTATATACCTTGTGTTTCTATATTATAAACCATGATATGTAAGACACCTTCCTTTTTAACCCGTTCAGCAAGTTTCTTAAATCCTTCTTCCGG
>JAPLEC010000274.1 GCA_026391515.1 Bacteroidia bacterium
GCAGTCATCTTAGCTTCATCAAGTATTTCGTTGATGTATGACATTGCTCCGGTTTTTGCTTCTTCCTTAAGGGATTCAATGAGATGATTTTTAGCTTCTTCTGCTGAAAATCCGGATATGGATTCAAGCTGTTCCACTTGCTGGTGGTGGAGCTTTGAAAGCTCTTCATTTTTCTTCTCAACAATTTCAATCTGGGTATTCAGATTGTCGCGGATGGCATCAGTTTCATTTTTTTTCCGCTGAGTCTCTTCAAGCTTCTGAGAAAGAGCAAGTTCCTTTTGCTTAATCCTGTTTTCTGCCTGGGCAATCTTGCTGTTCTTCTCATTAATTACCTTTTCATGTTCTGTTTTAAGCTGCAGGAATCGTTCTTTCGCCTGCAGTATCTTTTCTTTCCTTATAACTTCTGCTTCTGCTTCTGCATCTCCCAATATTCTCCGGCTTTTATTTCTGAGTGCTTTTTGCCATATAATGTAAGAGAACCCGAAGCCAAGCACCAATGCAGCTGCACATATGACAATTGTCAGCCAGCTGCTAAGTGATCCTGTCAATAATATCATCATTTTATCGTATTTATATCTATAATAAAAAAACCCGCAAAGTTCCTCCAGCTTTTATAAAACCCCATATCTTAATGGTTGGAGCTACTATTTCAATTCGAACGTCCACTGTCCCGAGTACTCGGGATCCCGACGAATCGGGCTGAGGCCTGTTCTAGCTGAACTAAGGATGGCTCCAAAGTTTAAACTGTTGAGTTTCAAAAATGAATGAAGAAACGATGCGGGCAACTTTTATTGCTATTTGAAAGAACGCTGTTACTCTTTTATTTCGAGAACCGAATCGATTTTTTGAATCAGTTCCTTGATGGCATCCGGGAGGTAATCATTATCCAGTTTTTCCTCTTCTTCTGTGAGTTTAATCACATATTGCAGGGCAGCCATCGCCAGAAAATCCTGTACATCCTTATCAGTGTACCGCTGCTTATATTGCAGCACTTTTTCGTTGATCATCCTGGCAGCCTTCCTGATCTTCTCTTCATTTTCCCGTTCTACCTTCAATGGATAATATCTGTCCGCTACATTAACCCTGATCGAAAGCTTATCATCCATTTGTATATTTTATCTGTTTAAAAGAGCAACACATTTGTCAATTTCCCGCACTAGTTCTGTGATCTTCTTCTTTGCCTCTCCGGCATTTTCTCCATCTCCCAACAGTGCTCCTGATAATTTAATCCTTTCGTATTTTAGTTCCAATTCTTTAATCCTGGCATCCCGTTCCTGAAGCTGATTTTTTAAAGCTTCATTTCCGGTTTTTAGATCCTTATATCCGGTCTTCAGGTTATTGTACTTGTTAAACAATTCATCGAGCTTTCTGTTCAGAATTTTTAATTCTTCATAACCCTGACCGGACATAACCAAATCTTTAATACAAAATTAGTATTGTTAATGATATTTTCAAAAAATTGGCGTAAATAGTTTGTCCAACCAAACCAGAAGGTTAGTTTTGCACATCTGTAAACAAAATTTTCTTTTTAATGTTCTTAAGCCGTCTAATTCTAATCAGTTTATTGTTTATCAATACATTAAATGATGATCCAAAGGATAAATTCATATTTATATCACCTGTAAAAATACCTCTTGCTCTGTCTGCAAACTTCGGTGAGCTGAGAATTGACCATTTCCATTCAGGTCTCGATATAAAAACTCAGGGAGTCACAGGGAAAGAGGTTGTAGCTGCTGCAAGCGGTTATGTTTACCGGATAAGTGTATCACCGGGAGGTTTCGGCAACGCCTTATATCTAAAGCATCCATCCGGATACTCAACTGTTTATGGACATCTTGACAGATTTGTTCCGGCAATTGAAGAGTATATAAAAAACTATCAGTATGAAAAGAAAAGCTTTACAGTTACTATTTTCCCTCCCGCTGAAAAATTTGTTGTGAACCAGGGAGATATTATTGCATTTTCTGGTAACTCAGGAGGTTCTGCAGGACCACATCTTCATTACGAAATCAGAAATTCAGACACTGAAACGCCGGTTAATCCACTTTTATTTGAATTCGGAACTGGCGACGATATTGAACCTGTAATTGAAAAGCTGGTTATTTATCCGGTTAACAGACATACTTTAATAAATGACCAGAACAAAGTTACTAAAATAGGAATTTCCGGCGGACATGGTAATTATTTTGTTCCTTCTGAAAATGAGATCAGAATCAGCGGACTTGCCGGTTTTGGAATAAAATCATACGATCTTCTGAACGACAGCTATAATAAATGTGCTGTTTATTCAATAGAGCTTAAAATAGACAGTGTAACAAGATTCAAATATGTAATGGATAAGTTTCCCTTCAGTCAGTCGAGGTATATTAACAGCCACATTGATTACGAAACCTATATGAGGGAAAATACCTATATTGAAAAAACGTTCGTTCTTCCAAACGACAAATTAAGTGTCTACCAGGATGTTATTGATAATGGTATTTTTAATTTCAGCGATAATAAAACACATCATGTCGAAATTATTTTAGCCGATGTAAAAAATAATAAGTCATCACTTGATTTTAATGTAATAAGCAAGAGCCCATCATCATCTCTGGCTTCTCCCCCGGAAGATAAAAGCCTGATAATCATGCCTTTTGACAGGACTTCCAGGTTCAGAGCTCAAAATATTACAATCACTGTTCCTGCCGGTGCACTTTATGATACTTTGTTTTTCAGCTATAAAAAAGATTCAGGCACTTCACAGATGCTTTCTGATGTACATTATGTACACAATAAATATACGCCGGTTCAAAAAGCATATTCGTTGTCTATAAAACCCACTATAATTCCTCCGGGGAAGGAATCAAAATTGCTTATTGTTCAGCTGAGTGACGATTTCAAGAAAAGTGCTTTGCCCAGTACCATGATCAACGGATTTGTCACTGCTGAAGCTCTCTCATTCGGGATGTTCTATGTGGGAATTGATACCGTTGCACCTGTGATATCGGCAAATGGACTCTTACCTGGCTCTAACATAACTGGAAAAAGCCAGCTAAGAATAAAGATAACTGATGACCTTTCCGGGATCAAAGATTATGAACCTTCTATAGATGGCAAATGGGCTCTGTTTGAGTATGATCAGAAAAACGATGTTCTTGTCTATAAGTTTGATCCAAAACGAATTACACAGGGTACTGTCCACAGTCTGATCCTGAAAGTAACTGACAATAAGGACAATCAGAGCTTCTATAATTGTGATTTTACGTGGTGACGAAATTATGAATATATTCTTGCCGGGTATATTCCCTTGCGGATCATTTTCTTTATGTTCTCAACAACAAACGGCTTATCCTCGCGGTATGTAACCCCGAACCATCTCTCATTGCTCGCCAGTATCTTAATCTTGATATCACCGCTTTTAACAAACTTATCGACTGAAGTCGGAATATCGAGTTCAGATTTAAGATCCATTCCATGCTTGTTAATAAAATTCCTGAATTCTGTTCCGAGGAAATGATAACATGATGGTTTGAAGCCCCAAAGGTTCATTGAAACTACCTCATTACCTGTGAAATGCAGATCTTTTCCATCATGTCCGGGAGCTTTTGCACCATCATAAGTCTTTTCAATTTGCCTCGTCTCAACAATACCCTGAAGCAATCCATCAGGTCCGACTTTGCATACGCCCCTGTTAACATGACCATGATCGGATAATGTGTTTCCAAGCTTATATCCAACAATGCTGTAACAGTTCGGGTCTTTATCGTTTACCAGGAAATCGTACAGGATCTTAAATGATTCAACACCGTAATAATCATCGGCATTTATTACTCCAAACGGCTCTTTTATTTTCTTTTCAGTGACCAGGATAGCGTGGCTGGTACCCCAGGGTTTCGACCTGTCGGGAGCAACTTTTACACCTTCAGGAAGATTTGTAATTTCCTGGAATACATAATCAACTATTATTTTATCTCTCAGTCTTTCAACAAATCTCTCCTTCACCTGCTCCTCAATGTCCCGTCTTATAACAAATACAATTTTGCCAAAACCGGCACGAATTGCATCGTAAATTGAATAATCGATAATTGTTTCACCAGATGGACCAACTTCATCAAGCTGCTTGTTTCCGCCATAACGGGTTCCCATTCCTGCTGCCAGAACTAATAGTGTAGGCTTCATATTTTTTAGATTTGTAATGCACAATTATAAGGAAAAAAATAATAATTTTATTCTTTTTATTATTCAAAATATATCTCATTTTATTGAAAAGGGATTGCTCGAAAATCAATTTATTGCCCTTACCCTAAAGGGATAAATTGATTTTCTTCGCTCCCTTCAGGGTCGGGGCAAACGAAGAAAATCAATATTTAAGATCATGAAATTTAAGCTTGAAATTTGTGTGGATAGTGTCGAATCAGCTATCAATGCGCAAATTGCTGGTGTTGACAGAGTTGAACTGTGCGACAACCTGCTGGAAGGAGGTACAACTCCCTCATTTGGAACTATTACTTCAGCAAGAGAAAATCTGACGCTTGGGCTACATGTAATCATAAGGCCGCGTGGTGGTGATTTTCTTTATACAGATCCGGAGTATGACATTATGAGGCGCGATATTGAATTGTGCGGAGAGAATGGTGTCGATGGTGTCGTTATAGGAATTCTAAGATCAGACGGAACTGTCGATATTGAGCGTACTGGAAAACTGATTGAACTTGCAAATCCTATGTCTGTAACTTTTCACAGAGCATTCGATATGTGTACTGATGCCATCCGGGGTCTTGATGATATAATATCAACAGGGGCATCCAGAGTACTGACTTCGGGTCAAAAAGACAAAGTGCCGGAAGGTTCAGAATTAATCCGTAAGCTGGTCAAACATGCTGGTTCTAAGATAATTATCATGCCTGGAAGCGGACTCGACGAATCAAATATTGCAGAAATGGCACGTGTAACAGGAGCAAGTGAGTTTCACCTGACCGGAAGGAAAGTTATTAATAGTGAAATGACATTCAGAAGAGATGGAATTCCGATGGGTGGTGTTCCCGATATTCCGGAATTTTCAAGAAAAGTTGCTGACTCTCAAAGAATAAAAAATATCATCAATATTCTTAAAATGGTCTGATATCACTTTGAAATTATCTCCGACTTTTTACCTTTGCAGACTCAGAAGATGAAAAAAAGTTGACAGTAAGCAGTTGGCAGTTTTCAAATATCTGATTGTTAACTGCTTTTTGCCAATTGCCATTTTAAGGCTTGAAAAAAAAATTATAATTGATACTATTTAAATTAAGAGATACATTTTATGAAAAGATTAACAGCAATACTATTTACCGTACTTTTTGCGGGACTTATTACAAAGGGGGCAGCGGATGCCTGTACTAACTTCCTTGTGACAAAAGGAGCATCAAAGAATGGATCCGTGATGATAAGCTATTCAGCTGATTCTCATGTCCTTTATGGTGAGCTTTACTACTGGCCTTCGAGAGATTATCCGGCAGGTGCCATGCTTGATATTATTGAATGGGATACTCAAAGATTCCGCGGAAAGATCAGGCAGGTTGCCCATACTTATTCTGTGGTTGGTAATATGAACGAACATCAGGTTGCAATTGGTGAAACTACTTATGGTGGAAACGAAACTCTGGTGGATACGACAGCTATAATGGATTATGGCAGCCTTATTTATATTACCCTCCAGAGAGCAAAAAATGCCAGGGAGGCCATCAGGGTAATGTCCGAGCTGGTTTCCGAATACGGGTATGCCAGTGAAGGTGAATCGTTCTCAATTTCAGATCCGAATGAAGCGTGGATCTTTGAAATAATAGGCAAGGGGCATGGTAATAAAGGCGCTGTATGGGTCGCCCGACTGATCCCTGACGGATATATATGTGCTCATGCCAACCAGGCAAGAATTCAGACTTTTCCTCTTGCAACAGGAAAGAAAAACAGCATTGCAATTACTTCAAAAGATCTTTCACGGATCATTGATCCGAAAGTCGAATGTGTTTATGCATATGATGTTATTGATGTTGCCAGGGCAAATAAATTGTTCTCTGGAACTGATCAGCAATTCAGCTTTTCAGATACATATCAACCTATAACTTTCTCAGGTGCAAGATGGTGTGAAATGAGGGTCTGGGCATTTTTCAGGGCAGTAAATGATGAAATGGATCAATATATCAACTATGTCTCTGGCCATGATCTGAGCAGGCGGATGCCACTGTGGGTGAAGCCAAACCGCAAGATCTCCGAAGCTGACATGATGAATTTCATGCGTGACCATCTTGAGGGAACTCCGTTCGACATGAGAAAGGATATTGGTGCCGGACCATTCGGATCACCTTATCGCTGGCGCCCTCTAACATGGAAAGTAACTGATGATCTAAAAGCTCAGGAATATACCAATGAAAGAGCTGTATCCACCCAGCAGACCGGATTTGTATTTGTTGCCGAAAGCCGTAACTGGCTGCCGGATCCGATCGGGGGTATTTTCTGGTTCGGTGTCGATGATGCAGCAACAACAGTCTTTAATCCGATATATTGCGGTATCCTTGAGGTTCCACCATGTTTCAAAGTTGGAAATGGAGACATGGTAACCTATTCACCGACTTCAGCTTTCTGGCTGTTTAACACCGTAGCTAACTTCTGTTATTCGCGTTACGACCTGATGAGCGCAGATGCGATAAAGATCCAGAAACAGCTTGAATCAAAGTACATTTCTGAGGTTCCAGCTATCGATGAAGCTGCAAAGAAACTGTTCGAAAATAATGTATGGAAAGCGAGAGAATTTCTTACCGATTATTCCCTTAAAAGTGCCCGTAATACATTTGACAACTGGAAAGCTTTAAGCGAATACCTACTTGTAAAATACATGGATGGCAACATTAAGAATGAGAAAAACGGGAAATTTGAAAGGACCTCAACAGGCTATCCTGTATATCCTCTCCAGCCAGGCTATTCTGACAGCTGGAAGAAATCGGTGATCCAGGATACAGGGGACAAGTTGCTTGTTCCGGCAGTTACCGGACATTAAAAAGGTACAAGGTACACGGTACAAGGTACTAGGAAATAAACTTCCGTGTACCTTTAAATCCTTTACTGAAACATTTTCCTAATAGCTGTGCTATATATGAATTTTATTTATAAATTTGCGTCCGATTTTTAGAGATCGAATACAGAATACAAAATATTTCGTAAGATGAAGTTAATGAATGTTGTTGAGAAAGAATTTGCGGTTAAGAATGAATATCCGAAATTCATTGCTGGAGATACAATTACTGTCCATTATAAGATTATAGAAGGCAACAAGGAAAGAATTCAACAGTTCCGTGGAGTGGTTATCCAGAGAGTTGGAACCTGCCATACAGAAACTTTCACGGTAAGAAAAATGTCAGGTAATATTGGTGTCGAAAGGATATTTCCTCTTGCATCGCCCTTTATTGACAAGATTGAAATAAACAAACATGGGAAGGTTCGCAGAGCAAGGATCTTCTACATCCGTGATTTAACAGGAAAGAAAGCACGAATACGCGAAAAGAAATTCTAATAAAAAAGCCATCTTCCCGATGGCTTTTTTATTGTCTTTAAGTCTTGAAGTCTTTACGCTTTGCTGTCTTAACGGCCTTCGGCCTGTCGTTTTGAATGTAACGACTTAAAAGACTATAAGACAGGAGGCGCAGCCGACGTAAAGACCCAAAGACTATTTTTTGTTTAACAGTTCCTCCTTCTTAGCCTTTGCCTCTTCAATAAGCTTATTCGCCTGATTATCGGCCTCTGTAGTTAGCAGTGTAGCTTTCTTATCGGCTTCCTTTTTGAGTGCATCTGCTGCTTTTTGTGCAGCTAATTTTGCAACAACGCCTTTTGAGGATGCTTCATCTACCAGTTTTTTTGACTGTATGTCTGCTTCCTTACGAACCTTCTCGGCAGCGCTGGCAGCTTCATCTTTTATTTGCTGTGCTCTTGCCTCAGCTTCCTGAATAAGTTTATCGCCCTGGGCTTCAGCCTCCTGCCTGGCCTTTTCCTTTCCGGTATCTACTGCATTATTAACAACCTGTTTAGCAGTCTCCTTTGCTCCTCCCTGGCTTTCGCCGTTTGAGCTGCCGAAAACAGGCATTACTATGGGTTTTCCGAAGACTCCTGTCAGCTTTACGTTAACCTTAATAACATCCGATGGTTTAAAATTAATCCCAAATGCAGCAGCCTGATTTGACAAATTATC
>JAPLEC010000041.1 GCA_026391515.1 Bacteroidia bacterium
GCAATAAAAGGACCATGTAAAATATTTAATATAAGCGTCGAAGAAGGTTTCCCGGAAGCACTTATTGAAAATTTGAGTCCGGGAAGTCCGGATATTGAGCTGACATACCTGCAGGTTTTCCTTGACGAAGTTTATCGTTTAGCTATGGAAGAGATGAAAACCGGGAAAGGTGATAAACAGAATGTATCTTTTACGATTGATCAGTTGCAGAAAGTCGGAAATGTATCAGACCTTCTCGGCACTTTCCTGAATGAACAAATTGCCCTTCTTGATGATCCTGATGCAGCTCTTGCAGTGCTTAAGTCTTTTGTTTCAATAAAAGGAACAAAAAAACAGATGAGCTTAGAGGATGTCAAAGATTATGCGAAGACCTTAGGCAAATCTATCAAAGAATCAGTTCTGCTGGAGATGCTGCAAAACTTTGTGAATCTGCGAATTCTCCGCGACAAGGATCAGTATGAAAGATATGAACTCCGGCATGATTCACTGGCAACAAAGATTTTTGAAAAGATCTCGGTTGTAGAAAAAGATATTCTCGAGATCAGGCAGTTTATTGAAGATGGTTGGCACAGCTGGCAGAAGCGTGGTGTATTGCTTTCTGCCAACGATCTTGATTACATTGCACCTTATGAAAGCAGATTGTTCTTATCACAGGACTATTTAAACCTGATTAACCAGAGTAAAAATCAACTGGAAAAAGTAAAAAGAAAAAGGAGAGTGATTTTTGTCGCTTCAACACTGGTCTTATTGATTGCCTTCGCATGTTTTACTGTGTGGGCACTGCTTGAAAAGAGAACTGCAGACAAGCAGGAAATAATTGCCAGGGCTAATTATTATAATGCTCTTTCAAAAGAATTTATTGATAATGATCCAACAAAAGCTCTAAGGATTGCAGAATATTCGTGCAAACAGAATCCATCAGAGGATAATTTTCAGAACCTTGTAGACATATATTCAAATAATGAATTCTACTATACTTATCTGCCGACACGATCCTTAAATGTTATCGCTTTCAAAGTATCAGATCGAACCGGGAATATTGCAGTCGGGTTAAGTGATAAGGTAATAACGTTTAACTCCCGGGGAAATAAAATCAGAGAAACAAATTTCAAATTGCCATTATACTCATCTTTTAAGATTTCATCTGATGAAAAATATTACATGTTTTATTCACGCATGGATACTATAAGAATTTATAATATATCAGGGAACCTGGTTTCAAAAATATCTCTTAAAAACAATATCTATAATGCATTTTTTATGCCTGATTGCAAAAGAATCCTTGCCATTACTTTCAATGACACGCTATTAATACTGTCATCCTTTTCTATAACAGGAGAAAAACTGGCGGAAAGAGAAGATCCTTTGCCACCTGGTGGATGTTTTCTTAATTCTAATTCATCTGATACTATCTTTTATATGACCGGTACTGACGAATTAAGCTGCTGGATATCAAGCAGGAATCAATTATATAAAAGAAAATTTAAGGTATCAAAATCTGAAACAATCTATAATAGTCAGTTTATTTCCAATGATCAAATTGTAACCATTACCGATAATGATACGATCAGGATATTTGATTTAAAAGGAAATCTATATAATTCGTGGTATGCAGGAGATGATGAAAACAAAGGCTTTGGTTATTATCAGCCGATAATTCTGAAAGATTTGAACCTGTTTTGCACCATAAATGGAAACACAATCAAAACCTGGAATTATAATGGAGAATGTTTGTCTACTCTAAAACTTGGCTTTAATGCTGATATTTATAGATATAATAGCTTTTCCAATGAATTACTTTTTCTGTCAAACAATCAAATACTTGGTTATGTACCAAATAATTTTCAAAATGAATTAATTCTAAAGAAAGAAAATAAAAAAGCCAATTATTTTAAAATTGGGAATAATTTTAATGAATATGTTGATAATGAAGAGTATCTGATAAGACCGGAAGGGAATAAATATTCTAAAACTAAAATACAATACCAGGATGACAAATATTTTTATAAGGTACCTGATTATCGTGGTGTAGTATACCATTTCCCGGAAAATTTTATATTACCTGATAAACCTGACGTGACTATTTATGATATTATTGATAATAAACAAATAGCTCACTTAACAGGTTTAACTGAAATTCCGGGTAGAATTGTCTTTTCAAAAGATGGGAATCTGATTGCTTCATTTAATAAGTTAATTTTGTACGGAAAAGGCGATTATGGAGTTACCTATTCGACATTTTTTAATTTGTACAATAAAGAAGGTGTCCTTTTAAGAACATTCCCGATAAATTCATTAATATATCCTGGCCTTGTAATTTCCAATGACAATAAAAACATTCTATCAAAAAATGGCTTTAGTGCAATTTTATGGGATACATCAGGAATTCAGTTAGTTAAATATGCCGGTCACAATGCTGAGATTCAAAATATTGATATGTCTTATGATGGGAAATTCATTCTGACCGGTTCTTCTGATAAAACTGTAAGGATATGGACAAGAGACGGGAAAACCCTGAAAGTTATTAATACTGAGAATGAAGAGTTTGACCTTGCATTTCTTCCCGGAGAACATTTTTTTCAAATTGTTGATAATAACTTTGTAAAGTTATATGATATAGGTGGCGTTTTAATTCAAAAAATTCAGGTAACTAAGAACCAGCCAATAACTTATTTCCCCAAAGACAGATCTTTTTATTACATTGATAATGAGGGCATTCACAGAACTCACATAAAGGAACCTGTTGATTCATTCTTAATTTCTAATAATCATAATGATTTAAGTTTAAGTGATAGAATTCATTATGGTATTCTTTCCACAGAGGACCTGCTAAAATCAAAAGATCCGAAAGAGCTGTACTCAGCTGGTAATTATTACCTGGAAAATATGAGTAGAAAAATTGATGTCTCTGAAAAGAAACAGGCAGGTAAAATTGCCGAAAAATTCTTTCACAAAGGATTAACTTTTGATACTCTTCATGTTTCAATTGCCAGATGTTTAAGCGACCTATGTATCAAAGAATATCAGTTTTTCAATGAAAATATAAAGAGTGATATTGAAAAGAACTTTTATTTAATGATCAGTAGCAAAGATCAAAAGGATCTTATAAATGCGCTAGCTTATTATTATACTCGTTTTGAAGCTGACAGTTTAACTGAATCCTTTGGATATCCGGAAAAGGCAATTTTAATTAGTCAAAAGTTATTGAAATTATCTTCAATCGATAAGACTATAAAATATAGGATTTCTTTATATTGCTCGGGTTTAGCTTTTGAGCTGCTTAGCCATAAAGATCAATATCAAAACTCATTAACTGCAGCAAGAATTGCAGTTGAAGCTGATAGTACTAATTTAAACGCGTATACTAATCTCCCATTAGCATTGATTTTCAACAACATGTATGATGAGGCTGCAAAAGTATATACTAAATGGAAAGATAAACCATATATTAAATACGAGGGTTATAGTACTTTCAGGGAAGTTTTCCTTTCCGATATAGCAGATTTTGAGAGAAAAGGTATTACCCACCCCGATTTTGAAAAGGTGAAGGAGTTGCTGAATAAATGAAAATCTGAGGTACAAGGTACAGGGTTCACGGTACAAGGAAAGCAAACATGCAACATTAAGTGAATTCTGAAAATAACTTAAAATAGATTTCAGATAATCGATTGCCTATGAATACAATCAATATGGAAAAGGGAAATATAATCCTGATGCTCCCGTTTCGCCTGGACAATGGCTGGAATCCTGACACTTCCGGCACCGATACTGAAATCTGGACAATAACTGACGATGATACTCCGAAGCTCGATTTTCTCCTCGACCATGTAAAAGATTTTTTTGTTAAAAACACTCAAATCGGCATAAATGACGATTCTTCGTGCCTGATAATGAAACTAAAGAAAGAGGCTGTCCCTGTTAAGATGTTTAACAACAAGACTTACTGGCTGAGTAATAAGCCTTTCGATACGCACGACAAAGTCAAAAACTTCTCAAAAATTCCGGTCTGTTTCGATCCTTCCGGCTTCAGAATCATTTACCACCCTTTCACGAATATTGCTGTTCTATTGTTAACCCTCGAGCTGGCTCCGTCGGGTAAAGACAATGAACTATTAACCCTGGCTGATTTTATCGAGATGAACTACCTGGTACGGTTATTCAACCGGCATGATGAGGCATATTTTATTTCAAAGAATGAAAGGCCTGAAGAACGAAGCAAAGCTCTTCAACTTATAGCAGACAAGGAACCTGGTTTGTTCGAAAAACCACCACAGGGAAATGTCGAAGTATCAGGATGGCGGATGAGCAATTTGATTAATTACCTGCTTTAC
>JAPLEC010000289.1 GCA_026391515.1 Bacteroidia bacterium
GAGCATATGTCTCGATATGCCCGTAAAGCATTGTGGCATTGGATGGTATCCCAAGCTTATGAGCCGTTTCATGAATTAGAAGCCATAATTCCGATGATGTTTTTTCATCACATATTTTTTGTCTCAGCTCCTCATCAAATATTTCTGCACCACCTCCGGGTATTGAATCAAGACCATAATGCTTCAACTGCGCGAGTCCTTCTTCAATGGTCATATCAGCTTTTTTAATCATATAATCGAGCTCAATAGCTGAATAGGCTTTAACATGAATTGAAGGTTTGTGCATCTTTATCTTACTTATCAGAGTACCATAATAATGAAGGTCGTAGGATGGATGAACTCCACCTACAATATGAACCTCTGTAACATCTTTATTATCAAAGCTTTTGACTATTTCAAGAATCTGTTCATGACTATAATCCCAGCATTCCGGATCTCCGGCAGATTTATGATAGGAGCAGAACCTGCAGTTGTAAACGCACTTATTTGTGGGTTCAATATGAAAATTCCTGTTATAATATGCAAAATTATTATTGAGTCTTCTTCTTACAATTGCTGATAAAATGCTCAGTAATGGAAGATCAGCTTTAGTATAAAGCAATAATCCATCCTCAGGGGTAATACGCATTCCGGCATTGATCTTCTCTGCTATCTGCCTGATATCTTTATCGTTAATATTTATCAGGAATTCGGTCATCGTATTTTAAACAGGAAGTAAAATTAATAAAAAAGGTGCCTTTTAGCAGGCACCTTAGACTTTAATACTTGCTATGATTTATGATTTCAATTTAAGTTCAGATGAAACAGAAAGTTTTTTTCTTCCTTTTGCTCTGCGTGCAGAAATAACTCTTCTCCCGTTGGCAGTGGACATTCTTTCCCTGAACCCATGCTTGTTTGTCCTTTTCTTTCTTGACGGTTGATATGTCCTTTTCATCTTAATAATTTTTTTGGTAATATTTTTTTAATGAGATCGCAAAGATAATGTTTTTTTGAAATATGAAGAATTCTAATAATAAATTTTGACCCCCTTTCTTATCCCGCATGGCGGGATGATTTATTTAGCTTCCCGCCTCAGCGGGATTGGGAAGGGGGTAAAAGTAACTGATAGCTAAAGTTATAGCTAATTACACCGGCAGATAAACAATCTTTTTTGTCTCAAAGTATGGTTCAGAGAAGAACTCGCTTATATTCCATACTTCAGCTTTATTTATGAAGTGCTCAAGTTCGTCATTCAAATCACCGCCTTTCAGATAAAAAATACCATTCCTCAGGCTATTGTTTCCCGTCTTTAAAATATTCTTTGATGTCAGCTTTACGAAACGTTGAAATTCCGTTACTGCTCTGCTGATAACGAAATCATATTTTCCATCTTCTTCTTCAACTCTTTTTCTCAAAGCTCTGACATTTTTGAGATTCAGTTCATCAGCAACTGATGAAACAACTTTTATTTTTTTCACTATAGAATCAAGAAGCGTGAATTCTGAGTCGGGAAATAAAATTGACAGAGGTATCCCCGGGAATCCTCCTCCTGTTCCCACATCCAAAATACGGGTGCCAGGCAGGAATGAAATGACCTTTGCAATTGACAGTGAATGAAGCACATGATGAATTGTAAAATTATCCATATCCTTTCTGGAAATAACATTTATCATACGATTCCACCTTGTATAAATAAATTCCAGTCGTGACAATTTTTCTTTCTGTGCTTCTGAAAGTGACTGGAAATATCTGAAAATACTCTCTGTCATTACCTGTTCCCTGTTTTTGTGAAGATGTTGTAAAGCAAGGATTTAGCACGGTATAATTGTGCTTTTACCGTTCCAATCGGAACATTCAGCTCAGCGGCTATTTCTTCATACGAGTATTCCTTATAATATCTCAGTTCAATAATCTCACGGTAAGGCGATTTAAGCTGGTTGACAATTTTTCGAAGGATTGCTATTTTCTGATCGTTTATCAGTGTCTCTTCCGGGTCGGGAAGGTCGGATTGAATATTGATGGTCAGATTATCTGAACTATCCTGCCATTGGTTGAGTGGAATAGGAGAAGATTGCTTCTTCCTGATAAAGTCGATGCAATTATTGGTTGCAATCATGAAAAGCCAGGTGCTGAAAGCAAAACGGGGAGTATATGTATCTATGCTCCTGAAGGCTTTACCAAATGCTTCAATCGTCAGGTCTTCAGCATCGGAAGGATTATTTACCATTTTCAGGAGCATATAATATATAGAATCCCTGTACCGGTTCATCAGGCCGGCAAATGCTTTTTCGTTTCCTTTTTTGGCCTCCTCAACCAGAATAAGATCATTCTTAGCATTATCCGATAGCCCCTGATTTATTTCCATAAGTTTTTCCGAGGTCGGTCCAGTTTGTTACTTATATAAACTATCCCGTTGATCATTGGTGAAAAGATATCAAAAAACAACGAATACCCTACAAGTCCCGGCTCATTTAATCTTTTTTGATTCAATGCCAGGATTATGAACTGGCTGATCAGTCTTAATCCAAAGATTATCAGGACATATTGCCAGAAAAACAGAGATGCAACAAGCACAATAAAACCTGTATAAAAAATCGACCTTGTGGTTGGTTCCACGATTAACAGGAACTTATCTCTGAGTTTATAATAAGGAGCAGTTGTGAGATGCCTTTTTTTCTGCGCGATCCATTCCTTAAATGTTGAGGAAGGTACAGACCTGGTATGAGTGTCTTTCCTGAATTCAACACAGGTATTATTCTTCTTTGCATTAGTGTTGACAAAAAGATCATCATCACCCGAAATGACGTGGTTATAATCCCCAAATCCCTTGTTTTCGAAAAAGATTGAACGCCGGTACGCAAGATTACGTCCGACACCCATATATGGAATACCACGTATTGCCATCCCTAAATATTGAATTGCAATTGTCATGCAATCGTAACGTATATATTTGTTCAAGAGCCCTTTTTCCTTGAGATATCCGCCGTACCCGAGGACAAAATCAGTAGTACCGTCAAAATGGGAAGTCATTCCTTCAAGCCATTTACCTGATTGAGGCTGACAATCAGCATCTGTGAACAGCAGGATGTCGTTCTTTGCAGCCTTGATCCCGATAAATTGTGCGAATTTTTTATTATGTGTGAATTTAGGATCCTTGTTAACATTTGAGATCTTTAAATGCGGATATTGCTGCAAGAACCTCCCGAGCACATCATAGGAAAAATCTTCAGAACAGTCGTTTACAACTATAACTTCATAGTCCGGATAATCCTGCTCCAGAACTGCCGGTAAGAAATTTCTGAGGTTTTCTGATTCATTCCTGGCACAGATAATCACTGAAACAGGACTCTTTAATGCGTTGTTATCCAGGTGTTTATAAAGATATACTGCCAGATAAAACCAGATATAATAAAAGAGCTGAATTGCAGCAGCAAGCGCAAATACAATAAACACGACTGAAAGGAATAAACTCTCCTGAAACATTATCCGATTTCACAAATGCTGAAGCAATATTAAAAAGATAATCGGAATAGCAAAAGATAGTTTTCAACAATTAAAAAAATACCTGATAATTTCATCAGCCCGTGCAGATGAATTACATTTGTGCTGCCAACATCCGACCAATAATAATGTTTGAAATTAAAAGCAGGGATAAGGAAACTAATGCGAGAACAGGCCTTCTGAAAACTCCTCACGGAGATATTCCTACTCCTGTTTTCATGCCTGTTGGAACGGGTGGAACCGTGAAAGGAATACTGCAAAGTGAGCTTGCCAATGATATTGACGCAAAAATCATTCTTGGCAATACCTATCATCTTTACCTGCGGCCAGGTACACACATTTTAAAAGAAGCCGGCGGACTTCATCGTTTTATGTCGTGGGAACGACCAATTCTGACTGACAGCGGTGGCTATCAGGTTTTTTCACTTGCCGGTAACAGGAAGCTTAATGATGAGGGTGCTGTCTTTAAATCGCATATTGATGGGTCAACACATATTTTTACTCCCGAGAATACGATTGATATTCAACGGATTATAGGTTCTGACATAATGATGGTGCTTGATGAATGCACTCCTTTTCCCTGCGATCACAGGTATGCAAAAAAATCAATTGCACTCACACATCACTGGCTTGACAGGGCGGTTGAAAGATACAAAACCACAGCTCCATTTTGGGGCAATGAGCAGCTTCTTTTCCCGATAGTCCAAGGTAGCGTCTTTGACGATTTAAGAAGAATATCTGCTGAAAAAATTGCTGAGGCCGGGATGGAAGGTAATGCAATTGGAGGTTTATCAGTGGGCGAACCTGCAGAAGAGATGTACAGAATTGTCGGAATTGTTAATGAGATATTACCGGAAAATAAGCCAAGATACCTGATGGGAGTTGGCACTCCTGCAAATATTCTGGAAGCTATTGAAAGAGGTATTGATATGTTTGATTGCGTTATGCCTACACGCAATGGGCGGAACGGCATGCTTTTTACTTCTGAGGGAATCATAAATATAAAGAACAGACAATGGATGGACGACTTCAGCCCCATTGATCCTGAAACTCCTTCAGCAGTAAGTATCAGGTATTCAAAAGCATATCTCAGACATCTGGTAATTTCAGGCGAGATACTGGGAGCTCAGATATCAAGCATACATAATCTTGCGTTCTATATGAAGCTGGTTGGTGATGCCCGCAAAAAAATTGAAGAAGGAAATTATAAAACATGGAAAGAATCAATGGTAAAAAAACTTTCAGAGAAACTGTAAAATCTCTGAAAATCAAGATAATCGATAGATATATTATCCGGAAATTTCTGGGTACTTTCTTCGTTTGTCTGGTTCTTATTCTGACTATTGCCGTTGTTTTCGATTTTGCAGAAAAGATTGATAATTTTATGGAAAAGTCTGCACCTTGGCGGGCTATTATATTCGACTATTATTTAAATTTCATTCCATATTTTGCCACACTTTTTGCCCCGTTATTTGTATTTATTTCGGTGATATTTTTTACTTCACGGATGGCAGTTAATACAGAGATAATTGCTATTCTTAACAGCGGCATGAGCTTCCGCAGAATGATGTGGCCATATTTTCTTTCTGCTCTGGTTATAGCAATTTTCATTTTTTACCTGACAAATTTTGTAATTCCTCATTCAAACCTTATCAGAATGGATTTTGAAGATAAGTACTACAGGTCCCAGAGCAAAAGAATGACTATCGAGAATATTCACAGGATGGAATCTAAAAATGTTTATGTATATATGGAGTCCTATAATCCGTTATATTACAGGGGCCGTAATTTTTCAATTGAGAAATTTGATGATAACGGTAAGCTAATTTCCAAGATATCCGCACCTACAGTTCTATGGGATACGGCATCATCCAAGTGGTCAGCTTTAAACTATATTCATCGTGAAATAACAGACAAGGGAGAAATTATTAAGAAAGGTATAAGGATAGATACTGTTCTGACCATAAAACCTTCTGATTTTTCGCGCGATCCCAAGTTTGTAGGAACCATGACTTACAGTGAACTTAATGATTATGTCGATTTGCTAAGGATGCAGGGATCTGATGAATTGAAGATATTTCTTATCGAAAAGCACAGACGTATTTCCAATCCCTTTGCCGTTTTTATTCTTAGCCTCATTGGCGTTACACTTTCATCAAAAAAGATAAGGGGAGGTATAGGAATGAATATAGGTATTGGGCTTGCGCTAAGTTTTTCATATATTTTTTTCCAGCAGTTTGCTTCCCAATTTTCATTAAAAGGGAACCTCGATCCAGGGCTTGCTATGTGGATTCCTAACCTTCTTTATTTAGTAATAGCTTCGGTTCTGTACAAATTGGCTCCAAAATAGTTGCTTAGAATCAGGCATTTTATATAAATTGTGTCCCTGATTTTTAAATCATTATATTTTATTTTAAATCCATAAATAATGGCTATCAATAAAAAGATAAAGGAATTACAGGAAAAACGTGAAAAAATCCTGCTTGGAGGAGGTGAACAGGCAATCGAGAAGCAGAAAGCTCTGGGCAAACGTACCGCCCGTGAACGTATTATGGCACTTCTCGATGAAGGTTCTTTCAATGAATATGACCTTTTTGTGGAACATGATGCACGTGACTTCGATATGGATAAGAAATCCCTTCCCAGCGATGGGGTTATTATCGGATCGGGGACCATTTATGGTGCTGCTGTCGCTGTCTTTGCACAGGATTTTACAGTAGCCGGAGGATCATTAGGATTAATGCATTCAAGAAAGATCACAAAAATAATGGACCATGCCCTTAAAATGAGAATGCCGCTCATTGGCATCAACGATTCTGGAGGTGCAAGAATACAGGAGGGTGTTAATTCTCTTGCCGGATATGGTGAAATATTTTTTCGTAATACAATTTCAAGCGGTGTCATTCCTCAGATTTCTGTCATCCTTGGTCCTTGTGCCGGTGGTGCAGTCTATTCACCTGCTCTCACCGACTTTGTTTTCGTTGTTGATAATATCTCCAAGATGTTTATTACAGGTCCGGAAGTAATAAAAACTGTTCTTGGTGAAGAAATATCAATGGAGGAATTAGGAGGAGCACGGGTGCATAGCGAAATTACAGGTAATGCGCATTTTTTCGCAACAAGCGAAGACGAATGTTTCGACCAGATTAAAAAGCTTATTACATTTATTCCATGGAATAATAGTCAGAAAGCCAAGGCTTTAGATCCGGGAGAACCCAAACCCGAGTATAATATTAATAAGATAGTCCCGGACGATCCCACTCTTCCTTACGATGTTAAAGATGTTATAAGAGCATTAGTGGATAATTCTGATTTCTTTGAAATCATGGAGCATTATGCAAAGAACATTGTAATAGGTTTTGGAAGAATGGGCGGCCGTACAATAGGTTTTGTTGCAAACCAGCCTCTTGAAATGGCGGGTGTGCTCGATGTTGACTCTTCAGACAAAGCAGCCAGGTTTATTCGTTATTGTGATGCATTTAATATTCCATTGATAACCCTTGTTGATCTTCCGGGATATATGCCAGGTGTCGATCAGGAATATGCCGGGGTAATAAGGCATGGAGCAAAGGTTCTTTATGCATACAGCGAAGCCACTGTTCCTAAGCTCACGGTTATACTACGTAAAGCATACGGTGGCGGATATATTGCCATGAGCTCACGACATCTCAGGGCAGATTTTGTTTTTGCATGGCCTACAGCTGAAATTGCAGTCATGGGACCTGAAGGTGCAGCAAATATTATTTTCAGAAAAGAGATCATGTCTTCAGATGATCCTGACGGTACACGTCTGCAAAAAATTAATGAGTATAAGGAGAAATTTGCAAATCCTTATGTTGCAGCCTCAAGAGGATATGTCGATGCTGTGATTGAACCGTCCGAGACCAGGAAATTCCTGATGCATTCACTTGCTGTTTCCGAAAATAAGCTGATTCAAATGCCAGAAAAGAAACATGGTCTTCCCCCATTCTGATTGATTTTAAGTATTATAACGCTTAATTACCAGGAATCATGAACCAAATAGAAAAGATGGATTTTCTGAATATCGATGATACTTTATATAAAACAAGACTAAGCATGCAGTTTAAAAACCGGAAACCGTTTAAAGCAGGTAATCCTTCATTTGTTTTAAGCTTTATCCCTGGAACAGTTCTTGACATACTTGTAAAGCCGGATCAGGTTGTTAAAAAAGGTGATGACCTTATGATACTTGATGCGATGAAAATGCAGAATCTATTAAAGTGCAAGATGGATGGGAAAGTAAAGAATATCCCTGTAAAGAAAGGTGATAAGGTTTCAAAAGGTACATTTTTGATGGAGCTGGAATAAGGTTACAACACCCCCTCATAAATCACAAACTCTTTCAGCTTATCAGGTACTTTCGGTTCATCCTCAAATATTCCATAGACCGTTGATCCGCTCCCGGTCATCGAGCTGAAAACAGCACCTGATTTGTATAAAGCTTTTTTAATATCACTTATCAGTGGATAAAC
>JAPLEC010000237.1 GCA_026391515.1 Bacteroidia bacterium
TCTTGCAATAATTATCGCTTTCGGAATTATAATGATTTTACTTATCTGGCTCAACTTTTATACCAGGCATGGTCAGGCCCGGCCGGTTCCGGATTTTTTCGGACTGACAATGGAAGAGACAGCCAAAGCGGCAAAAAAGAGTAAGATGAAATACCAGATAATTGATTCTGTATATACTTCCGCAGTCCCAAAGGGATGTATTGCTGAACAGAATCCGAAGCCGGGATTCAAGGTGAAGAAGTGGAGAAATATATCCCTGATAATCAATGCATTCAGACCTGAAATGGTAGCGATACCTGATCTCACTCATCTTCCTATCAAACAGGCAGTTGCCCTGATAGAGAGTTCAGGACTTGTGCTGGGAGTAAAGACATACAAACCTGATCTTTCTATAAATGAAGTCCTTATTCAACTACACAATGGAAAAGAGATTGCACCAAATGATTCTCTTCAAAAAGGTTCTGTAATTGATCTCGTTCTTGGTAAAGGACTTAGTAATCAAAAGACTGCAGTCCCCAACCTGATAGGGATGAAGCTTGAACCGGCAACTGACAGGATCAACGGTTCATCTCTTAACCTGGGAACTTATATTTTTGACAATACTATCCTTACAAGCAACGACACCCTGAATGCATTCGTCTATAAGCAAATTCCTGAATTTAAGGATGACGCGACAATTCAATATGGTTCTTCAATGTACCTCTGGCTGACAGTTGATTCCATTAAATTAGCGGTAGATTCAACTTTGATAATTATTCCGGATTCAGTTTCTCAAGGTGCTATTACACCTTGATTGACGTATATTTAAAATGATAAAAAAGTCATTATTATATATCATCCTGTTTCTCTCTTGTCTGGACCTTGCTAAAAGTCAGGAACTTGTAATTGGATTGCAATCAAATCCATTTCTGAAAAACGAAAACGAAAAGTTTGCTGAAACGAAGGATTTAGCAGATACTCTTGAATTGCCATTGTTCGATGACTTTTCAGGATCGGATATTTTCCCTGACAGTAAAAAATGGGATGATGATTATGTCCTTATCAATAATACATATACTGAAGATCAGATTACAACCGGAGTGGTTACATTCGATGCCCTTGATAATACAGGAAGATTATATGATAATGCATATTCAATTGTGTTTGAGGCAGATCACCTTACATCACAACCAATTAATCTGAATTATTCTGCAACAGAAAATATCAGGATCAGTTTCTATTATCAGCCGGGGGGTCTGGCTGATATTCCTGAAGAGAATGATTCTCTTACTTTGCAGTTTTTTGCACCTGTTGAGAACAAATGGTATCCTGTCTGGAAAGCTACAGGAGGCGCTTACTCTGATTTTAAAATAGTTATTATTAAAATTGATAAGTCGAGATTTCTTAAAAAAGGATTCAGATTCCGTTTCATAAACTATGCAAGCCTCAGCTCAAACCTGAGTGATCCATCGATGGTCTCAAACTGTGATCAATGGAATATCGACTATGTTCTTCTCGATAAAAACAGAAATGCCGGTGATACCATTTTTCGCGATGTGGCTTTCAGGTATCCTCTTCGCTCTCTTCTTAAGACTCACGAGGCAATGCCGTGGAAACATTTTAGACAGATTTACCTTCAGGAAATGGATACGGTAATTTCAATCCATTACCGTAATAATGACACAATTGTAAGGAGTGTAACCCGCATTTTTGAAATATGGGATGTCTATAAAAATACACTGGCAAAATCCTTTTCTGCCGGAACTACTAACATCGACCCGCTTACGAATGTTGATTATAACGCTAATCTGATTTATACTTTTAATACTGATAACAATGATTCTGCATTATTTAAAGTAACAGGTTGGCTTATGACAGATGTTTTCGATCCGAAGGAAAACGATACTTTGGTTTATTATCAGAAGTTCAGCAATTATTTCGCGTTCGACGATGGTTCAGCAGAAGGAGGTTACGGGATAAGCGGCCAGGGGGCTAGGAACGCAATGGTAGCCTACCGGTTTAAATCATACATGCTGGATACTCTGAGGGCAATTCGTATCTGCTTCAACGACAGCTACCTGAATGCAAACCTGAGAGCATTTGATCTTAAAGTCTGGGACGATAATAACGGAGTTCCGGGGAATGTTCTATACACTCATGAAGGGGCAATGGTCGAGCAGGCAGAATCGATAAATGGTTTTTATACATACTTTATTCGAGGAAAGGTTGCTGTTGATGATATTTTTTACGTAGGATGGAAACAGCGTTCAGAGACATTCTTAAATGCAGGTTTTGATATAAATACTCCTAATGAAGGAAGACAGTTATTTTGGATCAATGGAACCTGGAACCAGTCCGCAGTATCAGGAAGCATTATGATCAGGCCGGTTGTCGGGAAATCTATTATTACTTCAATCAATGACTTACAGTACAGCAACAAAACTAAATTACATTTCTGGCCAAACCCTGCCAATGATTATATTACTTTCGACTCGCAAGAACTGCCGGTTTCAGACCTGATCTATATTTCTGTTTTCGACCTCCAGGGACGACAGCTTCTTAATGTCCCGTTCAGCGAAAGAATTGATATTTCTTCTCTTCGCGAAGGTATTTATATTGTTGTAGCAAACCTGAACGGAAGATCAATCGGGTATAATCGCCTTGTCAGGATTAATTAATCAGCATATATGGCTGAAGTTGAATTAGTTGAGCAACAGGAGCTTTTTGAGCATCACAGGTTTAAGATTGATCCGGGTCAGTCATTGCTCAGGATTGACAGGTATCTTTTTGCCAGGCTG
>JAPLEC010000014.1 GCA_026391515.1 Bacteroidia bacterium
TCCAGTTAATAGTTGCAAGGTCAGCATATACTTGCGGATAGACAGACATAATTGCCTTTGTTTCTTCTAAGTACGGCCAACCACCATGCATAATATAGAGTCTCAGCTTTGGATGTTTAACCAACACTTCTTCAAGAAGAATTGGATTGCCATACGTTACACGGAATTTAGGACAGCATATGTAGGGTGTTCCCTCAGGCCCCAGACCCGTATGAACTCCGACCGGGATGTCCAATTCTTCAGCGAGGGTTAGGTATGGGTCGAACAGCGAATCATTTAGAGAAAGTCCAACATGTTGGGCTACCAGTTCACCTAACACACCAAGTCGACCTGACATAAATTGTTGCCGCAGTTGTTCCACATCCGGAAGTGAAGTTACTTCATCGAAATATACTCCTCCGATTAGGCGTTTTGGTTCTTCAATCTTCCAGCGATACACAACGTCCAGTGGTCCACTTGTGACACCTTTAACGATGTTGTAACGGCGCATCTCTGACAGCGTTGCCAGCATAAGTTCCTCATCACTTGCTGCACCGGAAGGTCTACCTGTGACTGGATTGGGGATGTTTGAATCGCCCATGTACTCAACGGGGTATGAGTGCATGTGCATGTCAATAATCGGAAGGTTCTTATTTGTAGCGGTTTGACAAGAGATCAAACAGAGGATTTCCACAAACCCATAGACAAAAAGTAGTAGTGTTATAATCTTCCTTTTTTCTATCAAGAAGTGTTTGTTTACTAGTGCTTTAGTTGATTGATCCATATTTTTCTAGTCTATTAATGAAAGTTTTTTGTCATTGATAACAAAGCAGTCATTTGATTGTCACTATTTATGCCCCGAGAAGATAATTTTTTGTTTGATCAATAAAGGGCACGTAGCCATGCTATGCCACCTGACTAGTTTATATGTTCACCAAAAGTGCCCATATACATACCAAACAGGTGGATGAAAGTACTTTTAGGTTTTTTTATCATCTGTAGTCAAATTTACAACTTGTTAAGCCATAATCAATTTATATAGTTAAGAATTTGTACTAGTTCACATATACTACAACTAAAAATCGTAAATCCCGCAAGATCAATGCTCTGCAGGATTTTGTATTTTTAAAAGTTGACGGAATTGATGACAGATTTTGTAACAAATGCATAATCTGGCAAAGGTCGCACCATAAACAAATCGAGCGAAGATAGATTTAGAGTCATAAAAAAGATAGGAAGAAGAATATAAAATGTATAAAGATTTTAGATTGTTCTTTAAATCTATGATTTTTGATTCTTGCAAATTTATAATTTCTTTATACCTGTAAGTCAATTCTTTATAATGCCTTTATAACTTTCAGTATACTTTTGTCATGACAAGAAATCTTAAAAAATGAACTGGAGAATTATTTTGGCTGTTATTATTTTCCTCATTTCAGTAGCAGGCCTGTTTTATGCTGGATATCTTTTTGCAAGACTGCTTGAAGAAATCTTTCATATTCATTTGTTATAATCAATGAATGTTTATGATTTTGTACAGCTCACTCTTTTCCTGCTGGTACTGATAATATTAACTCCTTTGCTTGGCAGATATATGGCCAGGGTCTTTCTTGATGAGAATCATGTTCTGAAATCTGTAGTTAATCCTGTCGAAAAAGCCATTTATCGGTTAATATCATGTAAAGGAGAAGAAATGGACTGGAAGAAATACACGTATAGTCTTCTGGTTTTTAATTTCATGGGTTTTCTCTTCCTGTTTTTTCTTCAGCTCTGTCAAAGTTATCTGCCTCTTAATCCACAGAAATTGCCAGCTCCATCCTGGTCGCTGGCATTTAATACTTCAATAAGCTTTGTAACAAATACCAACTGGCAATCATACAGCGGGGAAACGACGTTAAGCTACCTGGTACAGATGGCAGGTCTTACTGTGCAGAATTTTTTAAGTGCGGCAACAGGTATTTCGGTCTTGTTGGCAGTTATAAGAGGTCTGGTTAGAAAGACTGCTAACAATATTGGTAATTTCTGGATTGATGCGACAAGATCCATACTTTATGTCTTATTACCACTTTCGATGCTCCTGGCAATTATTCTTACGGGTCAGGGAGTTGTACAGACTTTCCATCCGTTTGCGAAGGCAACTACGCTGATGGGTTCGGGACAAGTCATCCCATTAGGTCCGGTATCATCACAAATCGCTATCAAACAACTCGGTACAAACGGAGGAGGTTTTTTCAATGCAAACAGCGCCCATCCCTTTGAAAATCCTACTCCATTTTCCAATTTTCTTGAGATGCTTGCAATCCTTTTAATACCATCTGCACTCACATTCACATATGGACGACTTATTGGATCGAACAGACAAGGTTGGACTATTTTTCTTGTAATGTTTACACTTCTCATAATTGGTCTGGCGGTCTCTTATTACTCGGAATACAAATTTTCAACAATAGCCGGAATAAATATTAATATGGAAGGAAAGGAGACTCGTTTTGGACTTGGGAACAGTGTTTTATGGTCTGTTGCAACAACTTCAGCATCAAATGGTTCAGTAAATGCCATGATGGATAGTCTCACTCCTCTTGCAGGAATGGTTGCCATGTTCAATATTATGCTGGGAGAGGTGATATTTGGTGGTGTGGGATCGGGAATATACGGTATGATAATGTTTATTATACTGACAGTTTTTATTGCAGGTTTAATGGTTGGGAGATCTCCAGAATTTCTTGGTAAAAAGATTGAAGCTTTTGAAGTTAAAATGGCTATTCTGGCAATTCTTGCCCCGAACCTTGTGATTCTGATTTTTTCAGCTGTCAGTTGTTTGACAACACCCGGCTTATCAGGCCTCAATAATCCAGGGCCACATGGTCTCTCGGAAATAATCTATTGTTTCAGTTCAGCAGCCGGAAACAATGGCAGTGCCTTTGCAGGGTTGAATTCGAATGCACCCTTTTACAATATCCTCACTGGTTTTGGAATGCTAATAGGCAGATTTGGGGTCATTATTCCTGTTCTTGCAATGGCAGGAAATATGGCAGGCAAGAAAATTACTCCATTTTCAGGTGGCACTTTCAGAACAGATACCTGGCTCTTTGGTTTATTACTGATGGCGGTTATTATAATAGTCGGTGGACTTACATTCTTCCCGGCTTTATCATTAGGTCCTGTAATGGAACATCTTTTACTTATTAAATAATTAGTTGGTATTCAATGGGATCCAGGCAAAAAAAAGAATTAAAACTTCTGACAGGAAGAGTTCTGCTTACTTCTGTAAAAGAATCTTTTATCAAGTTAACACCTGCAAACCAGATAAAAAATCCGGTTATATTTATAGTTTTGATTGGAGCCGTAGTTACAACAGCAGTATTTTTTAATAATCTGTTCTCAGCTCATTTCTCTGGTTTTATCCTTCAGATTACTCTATGGTTATGGTTTACAGTACTTTTTGCAAATTTTTCAGAAGCAATTGCAGAAGGGAGAGGAAAAGCCCAGGCAGAAAGCCTCAGGAAAAGTAAGATAAATACCAGAGCAATCCGTCTTAATGCAGGAAAAGAAGAGGAAGTCTGGGCAACAGAATTGAAAAAAGGCGACCTGGTCGTTTGTTCGGCAGGGTCTATAATACCTTCTGATGGAGAAGTAGTTGAAGGGATATCAAGCGTTGATGAATCGGCTATAACTGGCGAGTCAGCTCCTGTTATACGTGAAAGCGGGGGTGACAGAAGTGCAGTAACCGGAGGAACTAAGGTTATAAGCGATAGAATTGTTATAAGAATAACAGCAGAGCAAGGCAAAACATTTCTTGATCATATGATCTCCCTTGTCGAGGGTGCCAGCAGACAAAAAACCCCAAATGAAATTGCTCTGACGATTCTATTATCCGGATTGACAATAATTTTCCTTATGGCAGTAGTTACACTTCCTGCTTTTTTTTCTTATAGTCTTAATTCTTCAGAATTACCAAAAAATATGAATCTTACCCTTCCTGTACTTATTTCCCTCCTGGTATGTCTTATACCAACCACTATTGGAGGGCTTTTAAGTGCAATAGGAATAAGCGGTATGGACAGGCTGCTGCAGAAAAATGTGATTGCAACAAGTGGAAGGGCAGTTGAAGCTGCTGGTGATGTAGATGTTTTGCTACTGGATAAAACGGGGACCATCACATTAGGCAACAGGATGGCGACAGATTTCATCCCAGCTAACGGGGTAACAATCGAGGAATTCGCAGATGCTGCCCAGTTATCATCTTTAACTGATGAAACACCGGAAGGTCGTTCAATCGTTGTTTTTGCAAAGGAAAAATTCAACCTGAGAGGGAGAAATTTGAATACTGCAGATACAGTTTTAATAAAATTCTCAGCTAAAACCAGGATAAGCGGTATTGATATCAGGTTGCAAGATGGAAAAATCAAAAGTTTCCGCAAAGGTGCTCCAGACGCTATTAAAAAGTTTATTGAAGATAATAATGGTTTCTTTCCTCAAAATGTAAAGGACACTGTAACCCGCCTTGCCATGCAGGGCGCCACTCCTTTGGTAGTGACAGATAATATTAAAGTCCTCGGTGTCATTAATCTAAAAGATATAGTAAAGGGGGGCATTAAATCCCGCTTTGAACAGCTTCGGACCATGGGAATCAGAACTATAATGATTACTGGCGATAATCCCCTGACTGCTGCAGCAATTGCTGCGGAGGCAGGAGTAGACGATTTTATGGCAGAAGCCGAGCCTGAAGATAAATTATCCCGTATACGTTCGGAACAGTTAAAAGGGCATCTTGTAGGTATGATAGGAGACGGGACAAATGATGCTCCGGCTCTGGCACAGGCTGATATTGGTATTGCAATGAATACAGGGACGCAGGCAGCCAGGGAAGCAGGAAATATGGTAGATCTTGATAGCAATCCGACTAAACTGATAGAGGTTGTCGAAACCGGTAAACAATTACTTATGACACGCGGAGCTTTAACCACCTTCAGTATTGCAAATGATGTAGCAAAATACTTTGCTATAATACCTGCTCTGGCATTACCATTATATGCTTCTTCTGGAGTACCAGGTCCATTATCTGCGCTCAATATAATGCACCTGGCATCGCCCGAGAGTGCAATCCTAAGTGCAGTTATCTTTAACGCATTAATAATTATTGCATTAATTCCCCTGGCTCTTAAAGGTATAAGATACAAGCCTTTACCTGCAAGCAGGGTACTTGTCGGAAATATTCTGATTTATGGAGCAGGTGGGTTGGTCGCTCCTTTTATAGGTATTAAGTTAATAGATATTTTACTGAATTCACTTCATTTGATCTAAATATTTAATAAGGAATGAGAAGACAAATCATTACTGGGTTAAGATTTCTGGTGCTGATGATAATTCTTACCGGAGTATTATATCCCGGGCTTATCACAGTTATCACCTCTATATTTTTCCCCAGTGAAGCTCAGGGAAGTCTTGTTGAAAGGAATGGAGTAATAATAGGATCAAAATTGATTGGTCAGAATTTTGACAGTCAGAAATATTTTTGGTCAAGGCCTTCATTCAATAATTATAATCCTCTCCCCTCAGGCGCATCAAATCTTGGTATATTAAACCCGCTTTTAACTAAAAAGGTTATTCAGAGAGAGAAAGATTTTCTTCAGGCTAATAAAATGAAAGAGGATTTGAACATTCCTCCTGAAATGGTTACTGCTTCTGCGAGTGGTCTGGATCCTCATATCTCTCCGACAGCAGCTCTGTTACAGGTAAGCAGGGTTGCTCAGGCACGAGGAATGGACAAGGCAGGACAGGATAAACTTATTAATCTGGTAAATGATTTAACGGAAAAACGTCAGTTTTCATTACTTGGTGAACCACGAATCAATGTATTTCTCTTAAATTTGAAGACAGATAGTCTTAAATGAACGATTACGATAATATTCGGCCTGATCCTGATGAATTGCTTGCCTCAATAAAACTTGAAGAAGACCAAAGCAAAAAGGGCAAGCTGAAAATCTTTTTCGGTATGTGCGCAGGCGTTGGTAAAACTTTCTCAATGCTTGAGTCTGCACACATTGATAAATCAAACGGGAAAGATACGGTTATAGGGTATGTTGAAACTCATAACAGACCTGATACTAATGAGCTTTTAAAAGGTTTCGAAATAATTCCAAGGAAAATTGTTGAATATAAAGGCACAAAACTAGAGGATACAGATATAGAAGCTGTTATAACAAGGAAGCCTGATATTGTTCTCATTGATGAACTTGCGCATACCAATGTACCTGGGAGCCGACATATTAAACGATACCAGGATATTCTTGATATTCTTGATATGGGAATTGATGTGTATACCACCCTGAATGTCCAGCACCTTGAAAGCAGATCAGATACGGTTTCTCAGATTACAGGTATCGTAGTAAGAGAAACAGTTCCTGATGAGATTTTTGAAAAAGCTGATGAAGTCGAATTAGTTGATATTACCCCCGATGTACTTCTTCAGAGATTCGCAGACGGGAAGGTTTATACCCCCGAACGATCAGTGGAAGCAATCAGGAATTTTTTTAAAAAAGGAAATATTACAGCTTTGCGGGAAATGTCCCTGAGGATTGTAGCTGACAGGGTTGACAGGCAACTACGGGTATATATGCAGAAGAATCGCATAAAAGGACCATGGAAATCCGGTACGCGCTTCTTAGCGGTTATAGGACCAAGCCCTCAATCAGCCAACCTTCTTCGCTGGGCAAAAAACCTTTCATATACGATGGGCGCTACTCTCCTGGCCGTCTAT
>JAPLEC010000175.1 GCA_026391515.1 Bacteroidia bacterium
GAGAATAATGTTCTTCATAATTCACCGCATACCGTAAAAGTTATCACAGCCAATGAATGGAATCATAAATATGATCGTCAGAAAGCTGCATTTCCGGCTAAATGGATTGTCGAGAATAAATTCTGGCCTTCAGTCGGCAGAGTTGATGACGGTTACGGAGATCGTAATCTGATTTGCACCTGTGCTCCCATTGACGAATACAGAACTGAGACATTTAAACTTTATTAACTTTATAAAACTGCAGGATAATTTTTTTCTGTTTAAATTTATTTTTTAATTATTCCCAACCAAACTTTTTAAGATATGCACAATTCATCGTGGAATGATCTGATCACAATGATCGAGGGCAAAAAGCTGAACTATCAACCCGTCGGATTTATTATCGATAGCCCCTGGATACCTGGCTGGTACGGGATTACAACTGTTGACTATTATACATCAGATGAACTCTGGCTAAATTCGAACCTTAAAGCTATCAGTACATTTCCGGAAACCTGGTTCCTGCCTGGATTCTGGTCGGAATACGGAATGTGTACCGAACCGTCAGCATTCGGTGCGAGGATGATATTCTTCGAAAAAGGTTTTCCGCATGCTGAAAAGCTCTTAACAAGCATGGAGGGTGTTGATTCACTTCCTCAGCCAAATGTAAAAACAGACGGACTCCTTCCTTTCATGATAAACCGTCTGAAAAACAATGAGAAAGCTATCGTGAATGCAGGTCACCAGATAAGATTTGCAGTTGCAAGAGGGCCTCTCAACATTGCAAGCTTCCTGATGGGAACGACAGAATTCATGATGGCTCTTGCCATGGATCCGGATGGCTCACATAAGCTTCTGAAAAAGATCACCGATTTTATTTGCGACTGGCTGAGTTGGCAAAAGGAGTGTTTCCCGTCGATCGATGGAGTATTGATTCTTGACGATATAATCGGATTTGTAGGTGAAGCTGAATTCAATGAATTTATAATTCCTTATTTCAAAAAAATATTTGCAAGCACCGGAGTAAAAGTAAAGTTTCTCCACAACGATGCAGAAGGATTGATAACAGCAAAGAACCTGAAAGAGATGGGTATCAATAAGTTCAAATTCTCGTTTAATCATTCCATGGGATTAATCCGTGATCTTGCCGGACCAGAAGTTATCCTGGTTGGAAACATTCCGGCAAGGGATACACTGGCAGCAGGAACCGTTCAGCAGGTGGATGAAGCTGTGAAAAAAGCATTCGGAGAGATCCCGAGTCATGAAAGGATCATCTGGTCGGCAGGAGGAGGAATGCCTCCAGGTGTACAGGATACCAACATCCATGCATTCATTGAAGCAGTTAAAAATTATTCAAAATAAATGACCATGAAAAAAACAGTATTAATTTTTTTGATTCTGCTTGCTTTTGGAGTTACAGGTACATCACAAAAAGTTCAGCTTCTTCATTTTTATGCAGAAGCTGGTGCATATCAGCGCATTAATACTCCTGTAAACATCAGTCTTGACGGAGTTATAAAAAGCGATACACTTGATTTTCAGCTATATGAAAAAGTGAAAGGGCAGCTAATTGAAAAGCAGTTCCAGGTCGAACCGGGATATGTCCCAAGACTTTGGTGGATTCTTGATGGGACAACTGAGGCTGGAAAGAAACGGGAGTTTTTCCTGTTTAAAGATGCGCCAAAATCAGTAAAAAATGCCATCACGACAGAAATTACAGATGATGATATTGTTCTGAAAAAAGGTGATTCTGAAATCCTTCATTACCGAAAATCAGTAATGTATCCGCCAAAAGGAGTTGATACTGCTTATAAAAGGAGCGGCTTTATTCATCCTATGATAACACCATCAGGAAATGTCCTTACCAGGATAAACGCTCCCGATCATTATCATCATGTAGGAATATGGAATCCATGGACAAGGGTGAAAATAGGAAACCACGTCACCGATTTCTGGAATCTGAATGAAAAGCAGGGCACTGTAAGGTTTGCAGGTATTAACTCAACTGTAAACGGTCCGGTTTATGGAGGATTTATTTTAAAACAGAATCATATCGATTTCCAGGGAGCAAAGCCTGAAGAGCTGGCAATCAATGAAGTATGGGATGTGCGGGCGTGGAACACTGAACCGGTTGCTGGAATAAAAGCATATCTTGTTGATCTTTCAACATTCCTTTCTGTCGCAGGTAATGATCCGATTGTTTTTGAAGCATACAGATATGGAGGCGGGATAGGAATCAGGGCAAATGCCGAGTGGAACAAAGATAACAGCACTGTCCTGACTTCGGAAGGAAAAACACGAAAGGATGCTGACGGAACCAGAGCAAGATGGACCGACCTGAATGGCGCCTTCAAAGACAAAGGAAATTCCGGAATCACATTCTTCTCTCATCCTGCAAACAGGGAGCATCCTGAACCAATGCGTGTATGGCCTGAAAATCAGAACGGCAGGGGAGATGTCTATTTTGAATTCTGCCCGATAAGACTAAAATCAT
>JAPLEC010000218.1 GCA_026391515.1 Bacteroidia bacterium
ATAACATATTATTTTCCTCGAGCCATTTTCTTACTCTTTCATGCTCTGCTTGGTATTTAGCTTCCACATCCCTGATAATTTGCTGAAATTCCGGTTCACTTCTGATGCTGTTGAATGATGGATCATATTTTAACAATGTGCCCCATTTAATTTCCACACACGGCTTTTGACTAAAAATTCTTAAATTCTTAAATGCTTTATCCGTTTCTCCTTTGAATGCATATACACCTGCAAGATCATAATATACCTCTGGTGCTTGTGCATATGCTCTCCCGAGATCAATCATACTGTTACTATTTTTTATTGTTTTATCAAAAAAGTATTCTGCTTTTTCTTTATATCCATTCTTCCAAAATATATATCCGATTATCCATTCATTACCAATATCGGTCTGTTTTAGAGATTCAAGAAGTTCTAAATGTTTATTTATATATTTTAATGATATTTCATAATTGCCGAGGAAAATATGATTTAAAGCCAGTAAAATAAAAGTAAACGAGTAAGAATCAGTGGAGTCTATTGAATAACCTTTCTCTGTATATTCAATAGCTTTTTCAAAATTACCACGATAAAATTCATTATTTGATAAGCCAAAATAATATTTGGATGAATCACTATCCAGATTCGATGCTTCTTTCCAATAATAATAAGCTTTCTCAGGAAATCCAGCCAACATATATACATAACCCAAATATCGTAATAGTTCCGGCAATTGTTTCCCACGATTAAGAGTTGCAGCTTTTTGAAAATTATCTATTGCCTTAACTAGATCAACCGTACTGTACAACATCCCTTTCCCATGATATGCCATCCAGTCGTTTGGATTGTATTGAATGGCTTTGTCAAGTTCCTCTAAAGCCTTATCTGAATACCCGATTTCATTATAATATAATCCCTTTAATGTATATGCTTCTGATAATTGATGATCTAAAGAAAGAGCAATATCACACAGTACAATAACAGAATCCTGAAATTTTTTTGAGAAAAAATCTTCCAAATAGTGCTTGTTCCAGTAAACCTGAGCCAGCCCTGTATAAGCCTGGGCAAATGTGTGATCATATTCCAATGTTCTGTGATAAAAATCTTCGGCTTTTCCCAGTGCTTCCCTGTTATTATTATTAATCCAGTATTTTACATACTCTTCTCTTCCTCTTTGGTAAAAATCATATGCGGTAAGACTTGTAGTTGAAGTTTTTTCTATAAGCTTTTTTTCCTCAGGGGTTATTATTGCTTTCAGTTCTGATGCAATTGCCTGTGCTATCTGGCTTTGTATTTTTATTATATCGCTAGTTTCGTGTATCTCCTGTTCGTATGATTCACCCCAGAGATGCTTCTCATTATCAGCAGCAATTAATTGTATCCGAAGAACAAATTTATTCCCATATTTTTGTCCGCTACCTTCGACAATATAATTCACATCTAGTTCTTTCGCAATTTTTGGAAGAGTAGGTTTAGTTTCACCTCTGTACTGTTCAACTGATGTCCGTGATATAACTCTGAAATCCCTGATCTTTTGAAGATTATTCAGGATTTCCTCCATGATACCATTGATGAAATAAGTGTTTTCCTGATCAGGGCTGTCATTAATAAAAGGTAATACTGCAATTGATTTTTCAAGCTGTTTTGTCGGTTTAATAAATTTTGGAATAAAGAAAAATCCAAGTATTATTAATACCAACGCAATGATTGATCCTACAATTATTTTTGTTCTCAAATTCTTTTTAGATGTAGTTTTTACTTCAAAATCTCGTTTTAATACTTCTTCAGGATACTGACTCTGTTTTTTTAATGCAGTAATAATCTCCTTAACAGCATTTGCCACCTTATTGATCTGATCACGATAGTAAGTTTTATTCAGATTATCCTGAGGATGATCTTCAATAGCTCTTAATGGTCGATTAACTCCCGCTGACTTATAAATAAACTCTACGCACCTCAATACTCCACCCAGCTCATTTTCAAGAAGAGTTTTATCTTCGGGATCAAGGTCATGTATTTTAATAGGTAAAATCCTACTTGCAACATTGCCACCAGTAAGTCTGATATCTCTTCCAAACTTATCTTCCTTTGCCAATTTATTAAAAGCACAAAACTCGTGTTGCCAAGCAAAACTTTTTGAATCACTGTAAGTCCTTGATATTATTGGAATGAAGATTAAGCACTTTAATTTATCCTCAAGAGAACGATCTACTAAATGGGTCTCAAGTAAACCATCTTGAGGATCGATATCAAAATAAACTGATATTTTATCCTTAATGTTAGCTTCGAGTTCTTTGTTGAGATTATCCACAAACTCCGTAACCCAGCCATCGTACTTATTATCGTTTTGCCTATAACTTATAAAAATATCATAATTATAACTTTCAATAATGCTTGACATCAGAGGTCTATTTATTTCATAATCAAATTTAAACCTAAGTTAAACAAAATACAAATATGTAATCAAGTATCGCTGATCAAGATTTGATTTATAGATTTGACTGGAATAGAAAAGAATGGTGGTAATTACCACCAACCTTTACATAATATAAAATCCGTCCTTCTTTGACCACTTCAAAATCCGGTCTGATAACACTTAACATACATAATAAAACAACAACATTTAAGTCCGGATTTTGGTGGTCATATTAATGCGGCTGAAAATGGTCAAAACCACTGGTTTTCCACTTTAGTCATACCATCTTCTTATTGTTGCATAACCACCGCCACCACCGCCAAAAAGAAGAACAAGACCCAAAATAAATCCCACCCAATATAACAAACCTGTATTATGTTCGGCATACAATCCTATATGCGCCCCAAATAGTTTTGCAATCAATACGAAAGGGGAAATGAACCCATGAACAATACCATAAAGGAAACCATATTCCTGCGTGGTCATGCCAACAGGAGCACAAGAAGTAACAAAAAACAGAACCAGCAATAATAATAATCCAATGAAAATTCTTTTTGTTTTCATATAAATTAATTTTAAAATGTTTTTACTCGTGAAGTTATATAAATTTGAAGTATATGAAAAATGTCAAAATATTTCCATTCAGAGTTTTATCAAAATTATGCTGGATAACCTTGTAGAGATCCAGGTACAATACAAAAAGGGGAAATTATTAAAGAAAATTATCTATCAATTGTTTATAAAGGTGGGCATCTATATACTAAAAAGTGTTACACAACTTTAGAAAAAGATTATATAATTCTCACATTTCCTGGAACAATATGTTAAAACTGTAAATCAATTACATAGAGCACATCAAATGCCTCATTCTTGTTCATAGCCATTTATATTGAGTCTTGTCTTTATCCCCTATAATTTTGACAGATTTGTTTAAAGAAAGAGAATTAAAAAGGCGGATTAAAAAAAATAGTGGTAATTACCATCGACCTTTACCAAATTCAAAATCCGTCCTTCTTTGACCGCTTCAAAATCCGGTCTGATTACACTTAGCATACATAACTAAACAACAAGTATTTAACTTCGGCTATGGATGATAAATTTATTCCGGCCAACTATTATCTGGACCAGTGGCTTATTAGGCTTGTGATTCTGAGAAAAGTAAAATTTAGTTGACTTTAGTATTAAAAGGGTGTAACTTTACTTGATTTATTTACAGTTACTTCATTATATTCTCACTAAAACCCAAAGAAATGAAAAGACTCTTATTAGTTTTATTCATAGTGGCAATGGTATTTACTTCTTGCCAAACAAAAACCAAAGTTCTACCTGCTGATTTGACTGCGGCAAAAGTTGCTGTATTAAAAGTATTAGATACACATTGGTATGCAGTGAAAGCAAAAGATGCTAATGCAATAATGGCTTTATTAACAGATGATGTCCTTTCCTGCGGAACTGATTCAAAAGAATTTTGGAGTAAGACAGATATGTCCAATACTATTAAACAAATGTTTGCCGATTCTTCATTAAAGATAGATATCACAATTGATAAACGGGTTATACGAATTGCAAAAGATGGTAATTCAGCCATTGCTCTGGAGCAAATGTTTATGAAACCTTACAGTCAGAAGATACCAATTCGTAACATTTATCATCTTGTAAAAGTCAATGATATTTGGCAATTTGATTTTACGAGTGTAAGTTTTATTCCTAACAATGATGATATTGGAAAACTTAATAAGGCATTGGAGTAGAATTAATTTTCGTTCTTTCAAGTTGACTTTTCTTTTGAATCAGATACCCTAAAAAATAAATGTTAGGGTATTCTTTTTTTATAAACATTTGACAGAGTGGTGCTTAAGTATTATTTCACCTCTTCAATATTTAACTGATGATGTTCTTGTATGGGGAGGAATATTCCCAACTCATTTTTTCGGTCAAAACATCCTATTTTCATCCAAAACCTGGCACCAAATAAAAAACACTTACAATTTGGGTTTGTAAGTGTCTGATTCTGAGAGTGGGCCCAGCTGGGATCGAACCAGCGACCCCCTGATTATGAGTCAGGGGGTACAATCCGTCCTTCTTTAACCACTTCAAAATCCAGTCAGATAACACAAAACATACATAACTAAACAACAAGTATTTAACTCCGGCTTTTGGTGGTCAATTTACTCCGGCGAAAGGTGGTCAGAGCCACTGGCTTTTTCACTTAAAGGTTGATTCGAGTTCTGTCTTCAGAGCTTCAACAAACTCACTCACCCACCTGTCACCTTTGTTATCTTTTTGACGATAGCTGATAAAAATGTCGTAATTATATCCTGGGATGAAACTGGCCATATTAGTAATTCATTGTCATAAAGTTAGGAAAGTCTTGAATATAAGTCAAATAAAAAAACAGGCAGCCACTACTTAGTTCATAGATGGATCTTTAACTACGAAATCGCACGGAGTTTTCACTGAGTAACACTGTTATTGACTCTGTGAATTATTCCGTGTAACTCTGTGGGTAATAGATTTTTATTGGATAATTTTCTTCTCTAAAACTAAAGTATTACAGGTTGATTATTTCTCTCAGTCTCTCTGCATTATTTATAGCAAAACCATGGTAATCATTATTGAAAAATACCCAGACTTCTTTATTTTGATCCAGCCAGTTTATTATTTTTTCAGCATATAATTTTAAATCAGCCTCACTATAATCCGAAGCATATAACTGTTCACGTCCGTGAAACCGGAGATAAATAAAATCTGTTGTAACTGCCTCACAATAAGGAAACCTATTCCCAGAATCAGCAATCACAAAAGCTATTCCATACTGATAAAGAAGATCAAAGAAATTGTCGTTGATCCATGATTTATTTCTTACTTCAACAGCAAATCGGTATTGGCTGTATTTTTCTTTTATCAGACCGAAAAAATTACATGTCAGTGATTTATCATATAATAATCCGGGAGGCAACTGGATCAGGACCGGACCTAACCTTGCCTTCATGCCTTCAAATATATCAAAATATTTCTGCGATGCTACTTCAGTGTTCACTAACTGCAATTGATGTGTGATAAAACGACTCATTTTAGGACAGAATTTAAATGTATCCTGTGTGCGATTCATCCATCCGGCTACAGTAGTTTTCAATGGAAGATTATAGAAGCTTGAGTTTAATTCAACACAAGTGAACTTTGAAGTATAAAACTCAAGGTATTTATCCGGTTTAGTATCTTTCGGATAAAAAATTTCAGACCAGTGTTTATAACTCCATCCTGAAGTACCTATATATAGCTTTGTCGATCTCATTTTCTTATCATCATTATCCGGACAAAATACTCCTCTTTAAAGTATAACTTATAATTGTGAATATCAAGTAAATTTAATCCTCTTTCGGATGATGTCGGTCTTTCTCCCTGTACTTCTGCATATTTTATTGACATTTCTTATAAAATATATTAAATTTGATTTGAGGCTGGTATTAGCAGAAGGGAATATGTTAATCCGAGATA
>JAPLEC010000284.1 GCA_026391515.1 Bacteroidia bacterium
AACAGCATTAGATTTAAAAATAGATGAAAATGTAAATGGTTACATAGAAAAAACTACTCCTCAAGATACTGATTTAGTTCCTTTACAAGATTTAAATGCTTCTGGAAATCCATTAAAGAAATTAACTTGGGGTAATACAAAAACAACTTTGATAATAGTCTTACTTGAAAACTTTTTGAAATGTTGAGCATTAAATCAATTCTTGTTGGTTATACCGACCTGAAAATAGAGATTTCGGGTTACACGGATTCAAAAGGCAGTACACAATATAATAAAATACTTGCCGATAAAAGGGCACAGACAGTTATCGACTACCTGACATCAGCTGCAATTCCTGTATCCAGGTTCGTCAAAAAAGCATTCGGCGAATCCCATTTCGCGGCAGTAAATGTTAACAGCGACGGCTCTGACAACCCTGAAGGCAGAAAATATAACAGAAGAGTTGCATTTGGTATTGTTGATCCTCATACAGGTGTTGTAATCAGACAGGAGACTTATACTCCGGAACATCTCAGGCTGGCATCTTCGATGAAATACAGCCTTATTCTTAAGAGGACTAAGGAAAAGCTTCAACCAGACTATTTCGATAATCTGGAGCTGAATGGAATGCTTTTCATAAGGACAGTACCTTTCGATTCAATAATGATTTATGCTCTCGGAGTATTCTACAACAAACCGGATGCAATTAAATATCTGGCATATGCTAAGGGAAAAGGGTATCTCGATGCATATGTAGTCAATCAGTACGATCTGAACAGTGTAACCAAATCTGTTGCCAGACTTACTCCAATTGTAAGTCATGCTACCGGTAAAAAGATCTATACAATCCAGCTTAAAGCAAATAGATCTCCTATGAATATGAGTCTGTTTAAAGAATTCAAGGATGTCAGGGAAATACTTGGTGAAGATGGTTACTACAGGTATGTGACTGGTGAGTTTGATCAATACTCACAGGCAAAAGAAGCAATGGCTCAATACATCGATGCAGGCTTCAAAGATGCATTCATCAGAGAACTTAACTTACTGATATTCAAATAGTTAAAGATATTTCTCTTATGAGATGTGAAAAGATAAGCCTCAGAGCGCTCGAACCTGAAGATCTGGAGCTGCTTTATGAATGGGAAAATAATGATTCCTACTGGGTGATCAGTAATACGGTAACTCCTTTCTCCAAATTTACTTTAAAGAGATACCTTAAACATTCTCATAAAAACATTTATGAAACGGGGCAGCTGCGACTTATGATCGAACTGATCGGGGAAAAGAAAGCCATCGGTGCAATTGACCTTTTTGATTTCGATCCGTTTCACAAAAGAGCCGGGATTGGAATTCTGATCGCTGATGAAACTCAAAAGCGAAAAGGATATGCTTCCATGGCACTGAAATGTCTGATTCAATATTGCTTCACGACCCTTCAGCTGCATCAGCTCTATTGCAATATTCTGGCAAACAACACCGAAAGCATAGATCTCTTTGAGAAGCTGGGGTTTGTCAGGATCGGGATAAAGAAAGACTGGGTACAGACAGCTGATGGATATCTCGATGAATATATGTTTCAGCTGATAAAAAAATAATTATTTAGTGTTGCCCCTGGTATCCCGATATTCCCCTTTAAAATAATTGATGCCTATTGCATCATACCTCTTCTTCAGTATTTCAAGACGCGACAGAAAATCATCAAAATCTTTTAGCCTGTCAGGAGTCCATCCGGTTTCAGCAATTGCGAACGCTCTGGGGAAAGCCATATATTCCATATGCTCAGGAGTCGGTATATATTCAGTCCAGACATTTCCCTGAATACCAAGTATATATTTCTGTTCTTCAGGTGTAAGCTCTGACGGCATCGGGTTATATGAATAAACACGTTCAAGCGGAAGATAGCCGCCTATTGCCAGCGGCTGGCCCTCGGGTTCGCATTGATAATAATCGAGATATACATATTTGTTCGGAGTCATAATAACATCATGTTTCTGTTTGGCAGCAGCTATACCACCAGATGTTCCTCTCCACGACATAACCGTAGCCTCCGGTGCCAGACCTCCTTCAAGTATCTCATCCCATCCTATAATCTTACGCCCTTTTGAAACAAGAAATTTCTCGATTCTCTGAATAAAATAGCTTTGAAGTTCGTGCTCATCCTTCAATCCTTCATCTTTCATCCTTTTCTGGCAGAGAGGACATTTTTCCCATCTCGCTTTTGGACATTCATCGCCTCCGATATGAATATATTTCCCGGGGAATAAATCGATTACTTCACTAAGCACATCTTCAAGAAAATTAAATGTCGCTTCTTTACCTGCACAATAAACATCATCAACAACTCCCCATCTGGTAAACACCTCAAAAGGGCCACCTGTGCATGAAAGCTCAGGATAAGATGCAAGAGCGCCCATCGCATGACCGGGCATTTCAATTTCAGGAATTATGGTAACAAATTTCGAAGCTGCATAAGCAACTATTTCCTTCACTTCATCCTGGGTATAAAACCCTCCATATCGTTTTCCGTCAAAAACATACGGTTTTTTCCCTGGATGACCTACTATGGTCTCTTTACGGAATGCCCCGATTTCAGTAAGTTTAAGATATTTTTTTATTTCAATTCTCCATCCCTGGTCTTCAGTTAGGTGCCAGTGAAAAGTATTCATCTTGTGCATTGCGATCATGTCAATATACCTCTTTACGTATTCGACAGGAAACATATGGCGACCCACATCAAGATGCATTCCCCTGTAGGCGAATCTGGGTTCATCTTTTATATAGCAGGCAGGTACAATAAGATTGATCCCTTCAATAACTTTTTGATTTTCAACCTCAACCGGCATCAGCTGCCTTAGTGTCTGGACAGCATAAAAGATCCCTACGGCCGACTTTGCCTGAATTATTATATTTTTAGGAGTAACTGTAAGAATATATCCTTCATTATTGCGAACTGCAGTATCCATGGTCATAAATATTGATCCTTTGACAGGTTTTTTGCCTTCTGTCACCTCCGGATTCCAGCCTGTCGGATTTTTCACGAGCTGGCAAAGAAAGTCAGCAGCCAGTTTTGTTTCATTATTAAATGGGGACAGGATTATTCTGCTTTTTTCTGTAAAGGCAAAATTGCCGCTCAGTTCAGTGAACGAAACAGGAGCAGGTATAATAGCCAGAGGTTTTCCTGAGCCGGTTCGTGCTTCAGATTTGCATCCGCTGACAAGCAGCATGATTCCCAGGATAAAATAAAAAGTCTTTTTCATTGATATCTGTTTTTGTGATAAATATAGTAACGAGGAAAGTTTAATGAAACAATTTCAGCAGATTTATTTTCAGGTCAGTCATGTTTCAATCCTGATGCCAGCAGTCCGCAGGCAGCTGAAATGTCAGCTCCGCGCGATTTCCTTACTGATGCCGATATTCCTGAAATAACAAGATTATGTTTGAAGTAATGCATCCTCTCATCCGAAGATGGCTCATTTTCATCATTTTTAACCGGATGATATGGAAGAAGATTGACTCTTATCCCCGATCCTCCCAGCATCTTTTTAAGTCCTGAAAGATGATGGTCAGTGTCATTTATATCTTTAATCAATACATAAGCAATACTGAGCCTCCGTTTTTTCTTCAAAGGGATATTTTTCATAATCTCAATGATCTTCAATGCAGGGTACTTTTTTTCGGCAGGAATCACGTTGATCCGCTCGTCTTCATATGGAGAATAGAGGCTTAATGTAAGGTTACATCCGGATCTTTCAAGAAACAATTCGACAGCAGGTAAAATACCGACTGTGGAGACAGTTATATTCCTTGGACTGATTGCCATCCCCCATTCAGCAGAAATGATACCTGTTGCTTTCACAACATTCTCAAGGTTATCCATAGGTTCGCCCATGCCCATGAAAACCACATGAGTAACTTTTTCGGCAGGTGGAATACTTATAATCTGATTTATAATATCTCCGGCTGACAGATTCCCATGAAATCCGTATTTTGCCGTAACACAGAAAGGACATCCCATCCTGCAGCCCGATTGAGTCGAGATACAAACTGTATTTCGTTTACCATCAGGGATATAGACTGTTTCAAATTGTTTTCCTTCAGGATTTCTGAAAAGATATTTTATTGTCTTATCATTTGAGATCTCAGACGCTATCGGTTCATAGGAACCCGGAATAGCAATTTCAGCAAGACGTGCTTTAAGCTTATTTGGAAAATTTGAAATCCGGGAAAAGTCAGATCTTCTTTTTTTATAAATGGTGTTGGTTATGGCAAAAGCATGATTATAATTAAATCCTTTCGGTTGAATGATCCTGAAGATTTCTTCGGCTGTAAGTCCGCATAGGTTTATTTTATTCATCATCAGCACTTGTTTGCAAAATTAATCCGATTATCAATATATTAGTATTAAATAAAACATGTAGAATATCGGGCATTAATAATTTGAATATCAAGTGACTAACTGGGATTCACTATACATATATTATATTTCCGGCACCGGGAATGCCCGCATTTCGTCAAAATGGATTGCTGAAGAAGCAGAAAAGAGAGGGCTTAAAACTGTTGTCCAGCAGATCGACAGACTTGAAAATATTGTAATGCCTGCACCAGGTCAAAAACCGCTTATTGGTTTTGCATATCCAACTCATGGATTTAATGCTGCACCCATTATGCTCAGATTCATTGCAGGATTTCCTTCGAAGCTTTGTAAAGAGATCTTTCTTCTTAATACACGCGCCGGAATGAAACTTTATAAGCTTTTCATGCCCGGATTAAGCGGACTGGCACTTGTGCTTCCGGCATTTATCCTCTGGCTAAAAGGTTACAAATGCATTGGATTCAGACCTGTCGATCTTCCTTCAAACTGGATCCCTCTTCATCCGGGGCTCAGGAAAAAAGTTATCGAATCAATTTTTGCAAGATGTGAACCAATAGTCAGAAATTTTGCAAATAAAATCCTTGACGGGAAGAGAGTCTTCAGAGGTCTCTACAGTCTGCCGGTCGATTTGCTGATAAGCCCGATTGCTGCCGGTTATTACATCGGCGGACGTTTCTTCCTTGCTAAAACATTCATTGCAAATTCAAACTGCAATAATTGCGGGATATGTATCAAGGAGTGTCCCACATCATCGATCAAACTGGTCAGGAACAGGCCATACTGGAAGCTGACATGCGAGAGCTGTATGAGATGCCTGAATCACTGCCCGGAGAGAGCAATTGAGGCTGCTCATGGATTAGCAACAGGAATTATGATCCTTATAACAGCAGTGAATACAAGGCTGATAATCTTCATTATAGATTCTCTTAATATCCAGCCTGATGTCTGGTGGTGGAAAGTCCTCTCTCAGCTTATTGGCATCGGAGTAATGATTCTGGTGGCTGCATTAATATATTTAATTATGCATTTTGCAATGGGATTCAAACCGATTAGCTTTATTGTCAGATTTACATCTTTTACAACATTCCCTTTCTGGAGAAGATATAAATACCTGAAAGAAAAAAAAGATTTTGAGAATAAGACTGAAACAACAAGCAATCATAAAACATAAACTTAAAATGAACCGGATAATTATTTTCTTAATATCTTCACTTATGATAACCGCCTGCGGACGGGGAAAAAGTGATAACCAAAAACCTGATGCTATGGTAACAGACACAGTAAATCAATATGGCTATAACCGTGAATTTCTGAAAAAGTATGTTAAAGTAATAGAACTGAAAAATGATAAATCTGCAATAGTTCTTGTTCCTGCATGGCAGGGAAGGGTTATGACAAGTACTGCCGAGGGGGATCAGGGTTTCAGCTTTGGATGGATAAATCATAAGCTTATTTCTGAAGGAAAGATTCAGCCACATATCAATGCATTCGGAGGTGAAGAAAGATTATGGCTTGGCCCTGAGGGCGGTCAGTTCTCGATTTTTTTCAGAAAAGGAGCCAAATTTATTTTTGACGACTGGCAGACACCTTCGTTTCTGGACACTGATCCATTCGAAGTAATAAGTAAGTCTGACTCTTCAACATTATTTGGATATAATGTTGAAACTGAGAATTACAGCGGAACAAAATTAAAATTCAGGATTGAAAGAGAGGTTACTCTTTTAACTGCTGATGCAATCAAAAAACAGGTTGGAATCGATGTAAGCGGTTTAGACAATGTTGCATATAAATCGAATAATAAAATCATCAATAAAGGTGATAATGAATGGATTAAAGCGACAGGACTTCTGTCGGTCTGGATGCTGGAGATGTTCAATCCATCGCCTTCAGTGGTTGTAGTTATTCCTTTCAGACCCGGTGATGAAAAGCTGATGGGACCTCCGGTAAACGATAATTATTTTGGCAAGATCTCTGCTGACAGACTGAAGATTGCGGGCAATCATATTTATTTCAGAGCCGATGGAAAAAGCAGGGGTAAAATAGGGCTGCCTCCGTTGAGAGCAGCAGGAATCATGGGCAGCTTTGATTCAGCAAATAACATATTGACATTTCTCATCTGCAATATTCCTGAAGGAAAAACCGAATATGTTAATTCAGCATGGCAGATCCAGGATAATCCTTTTTCGGGAGACGCTCTTAATTCTTATAACGATGGTCCTCTTGAAGATGGTTCCCAGATGGGACCATTTTATGAATTAGAGACCTCCTCCCCTGCTGCTGCATTAAAACCGGGAGAAAGCCTGGAGCATGTTCAATTTACACTACATCTTACAGGTAATTATGAAAAGCTGGATAAAATAGCCAGAAAGGTTCTGGGCGTAAGCCTTGAAGAAATAAAAACAGTTTTTTAAATTGTCTTGCAGGTCTTGCGGTCTCGCAGTCTTGCAGGTCCTTTAAAGACAAATCGACTTGCACGACCTGCATGACTTGCATGACTTGCATGACTTTTTTATTGAGTCAGCAGACCCTTGTTTTTAAGCAATGGCTCAATCTGCGGTTCACGACCCCTGAAGTTGACGTACATCTGCATTGCATCCATTATACCGTTTTTCGCCAGAATGTTTTTACGGTACGATTCT
>JAPLEC010000059.1 GCA_026391515.1 Bacteroidia bacterium
ACAACTGCTTTGATTCCTGAATCATCAGCAGAAACCTCAATAAACGAATTATTTGAGTTAACCAGCAATGCAGTTATGACCGGCTTTTTCATGCATCCGATAATTATGTGATATCAACAGATGTCTGATCAGGTGCTGGATCTGTCTGTTCCATTAATGAAGTCACACTCCCGTACCTCCATGTTTTAAGAAGCAGATTCATTATAAAAAATACCTGCGAAAGAATAAACATCAGGAATACTCCACCTGATGTTGTCGGATTCCAGTGACCAAGAAGCAAAATCACAGAAATTGCAAAAAGTCCTGAAACTACCATAATGATCAGCATCAAGGGGAATGCTGAAAGGAATCTTTTGAATGTTCTGCAGAAACCGAATCCGAGAGCTTTAAAACATGCCTGTTTTTCGTTTCTTACCTGCCATGCTCTGGCAAAATCTGCGACAAGAACAAATATCATTTTAAGCACTGCAAGAATTGGTATTGTTATAAATGCAACAATATAAGGTGCAGCTTCGGAGACTGTGTCATTACGGGCAAGGCTCCTGACAGGAATTAGAACTATAAAAAATGCCAGTGTAAAAATTATTACGGTGATTATTAATGAGATAATAAGAAATGTCCAGAAGTTTTTTGCAGAAGCCCTGAAAAATTCAGAGGTAGAAAATTTCCTTGCAGGTGTTTTTATACTGTCAAAAAGGCCGCCTGCAAGAAATGCATTAAGAAAGATACTTATGAAAGTCAGGAACAGAAAGCCTGAAACAAGATCAGCTCTCAGACTTTTAAAATAAGGCCCCAGATCACCTAGTACTTCAACGTTTAACCCATCCTTCAGCTTTTCCGTTATCATACTGAATTCTAAACCTGTATTGAGGGTAGCTTTCAATCCTAAACCTGTTTTGAGGGTAGCTTTCATGGGAATTGCAAAAAGAGAAACAAGCAATAAGGTGATTAACCAGACAATCAGGACACCTTTCCATACTTTTATCGACCGTATGAAGCCTGAACCAATAGCTTTAAATATCTTCATAATATATTGATTTACAATGTAATGGTACTAATAAAAAATTGCATTATCGAAATCAGCTTGTCTGTAATTCGTCTCACAGGTACCAGATTGCGCTCTGAAGCCAAAGAGTTGTTTATAAAGTTGACATCCATCCGGATTTTATATTCAGGGTCAATTTTGACCCACTCAATCTTCCTGTACCCTTTATATGTGCAGTCTTTATATCTGCTTTTCCCATCCCATTGTTCCAGCACTTCGCTTCCGTTTGTAAAATGTACCAGGACATCAACCGGCAGCATCATATCACCTATTCTTTCCAGCTGAGCAACAGCTGTGTAAAGTGAATCGGAGTGTGCCAGGAAGGAACTGTCGGGTTTCATGCCTGCATCTACTTTGCCTTCAGGTTTTTCATAACAGTGGTTTGAGAAACCGGCTACCTTATAGTCGCAGATCTGTGTCCCGTAAAGCACCTGGTCGAAGAACCAGTTCATATCAGGGCCAAATTTGTCACCATGATATTTTTTAACAACATCATTTACAACACTTATAAAATCTTTTGCTGAAGGATGTTTAAAAGCCCATCTTCTGTAGTATTCTTTGAAAACCTCATTGGTAGTCTCTTCTCCTATTATGCCCATCATTGTCCAGAGCCATGTAGCTGTTTTTTCGTACGACATCATCGAGTATGATCCATGGGCATAATTCCATGAATATTCATTATTGCTTGATGCCTGCCGGTTACCCGAGAGAACATAGGCCATTCTTGCAATTGATTTATCGGATACTTTCAGCATCGGATGACTCATCATGCCAGAGTTTTCGCCCCAGTAGTGATCCATGATCCTCTCTTCCCAGAAAGAATTTATCCCTTCATCCATCCATGGTTCTTCAAATTCATTGCTGGCCAGGATACCCATAAAATATGCATGGCCGAATTCGTGCACAGTGACCATTTCAGGCACATGCATAAAATCGGGCATTTTATACGTAGAGGCAGATGTAAACAGTGTTGTATATTCCATTCCCCCTGCTCCGTCTCCTTTTTTAGGTGGATCTACGAAAGTAAGATGAGGCCACGGGTAAGGTCCTACATTTTTTGTAAGATATTCAAGTGCATTTTTCACTGCAGTAAATTGTCTTACACGCTGTTCAGTCCGGTCTTTGGGAATGAGGAGAGTGATGTTGACGTGCTCCCAATGATCAGTAAAAACGGCATACCCGGGCCAGGCTGTCCAGGCAAAGTCAACAATATCTTCTGCTCTGTACGTAAGTGTCTTGTTTCCCTCTCCGGAGTCAGTTTCCCCCAAAAGCATTCCTCCTGACCCGACGACATAATCCTTAGGAACAGTGATCTTTACATTATAAACACTGTGATTTGAATAGAATTCTGAGTTGGCATGAAACTGGTGGCAATTCCATCCGCCGGTTATACGATAACGCATCCCTGAAGGTTCATATACTCCGAATTTAGGAAACCATTGACCTGCAAAGTAGAAATCGTCAGTGTACCCGGTCCTTCTTATTCTCGACGGAAGCTTAGTTTCAAATTCAGCTTTAATGAAGATGGTATCTCCGGGTTTTGCAGCCTGCGGAAGAGTGACTTTTAAAACAGTCCTGTCATAAGGATTTCCATCATCGGGGCTTATGAACTGCATTAGCGGGACAAGGTCAGTGCCATCTTTAAGGGTAAATGATTTAAGGTCGATCCAGCCATAAGATGAGGAATCTTTTCCGGGAGAAGAGCCTCTTTCATTATAAAGTGTCGATTTACTGTTCCTGAAAGCATTCATATACATGTGAAGCTGTATATCCGGAACTGTCTCAGAAGTTTTATTAACCCAGAAAGCATCCATCGAAGCTTTGATGGATTTTGCTTTTGTATCGAGCTTTGCGTCGATATTATAACCTGTGATCCTTGGACTTAATGGTTCCTTGTTTATGATCTGCGAATAGGATGCGCAGGTAATTAAAAATAATGCAAGAACAATTAATATTTTTTTCTTCATCGGGTATGACTATAAATTGATTTTGAATGCATATAAAAATAGTATTTTTAAAGGAACCTTATTTAATGCCAGAATTTTTAAATGCTAAATAATATCAATTTTTAAGAAAATCATCATAATTATCATATTTGGATATTTAATACTATGAACTATATTAGTTTTACATTGTTAATTAATTAACAATATAGAAAAATATGAATCGATTATTGATACTGGGAGCAGGAACTGCAGGTACGATGATGGCCAACAAAATGCGTAAACACTTATCTCGTACGGAATGGGATATAACGATAGTGGAAAAGGAACGGGATCATTTTTACCAACCAGGATTCCTGTTCATTCCATTCGGCTATTATAATAGAGAAAACATTGTCAAGCCTGTTCAAAAACTCATTTCAAAAGGTATCAGCTTAATTAATAATGAAGTTGAACGGATCGCATCGGAAGAGAATAAAGTTCTTTTTAAAGACGGAAATTCTCTTGCTTATGACGTATTGATCATTGCAACCGGAGCCCGCATAGTTCCTGATGATACTCCAGGACTGAAGGGAGAATTGTGGCATAAAAAGATATTTGACTTCTATACTATAGATGGTGCTGAGGCCCTGGGTCGATTCTTTAAGACCTGGGAAGGCGGAAATCTTGTAATTAATATTGCCGATAATCCGATAAAATGCCCGGTTGCACCATTAGAATTTTCATTTTTTGCAGACGATTATTTCACTAAAAAGGGCATTAGGGATAATGTTAATATAACATATGTCACACCACTTTCGGGAGCTTTCACCAAGCCAAAGGCCTCTAAAATGTTCGGATCGCTTCTTGAGAAAAAAGGGATAAATCTCGTTACTGACTTTTTCCTTGGAGAAGTTGATAATGTAAACAGTAAGATCCTTGATTTTGGAGGACGGGAAGTCCCTTTTGACTGTCTGGTCACAATTCCTCTCCATTCAGGTGACCCTGTTATTTCTAAAAGCGGACTAGGTGATGAATTCGGATTTGTAAAAGCTGATAAAAACACCCTTCAGTCAATTCTTTATAAAAATATTTTTGTTATTGGAGATGCGGGCAATTACCCTGCATCCAAAGCCGGTTCAGTTGCGCATTTCCAGGCAGAAGTCCTCGAAAAAAATATTTTAAGTTTTGTCAATGACGAACCACTTAAAGAATCATTTGACGGACACTCCAATTGCTTTATAGAAACAGGTCACGGGAAAGGGATCCTTATTGATTTTAATTACGACACAGAACCTCTTCCCGGGTCTTACCCCTTACCTGTTGTGGGACCCATGAAACTTCTTAAGGAATCACGTATGAATCACTTTGGGAAACTGGTTTTTAAATGGTTATACTGGAATATACTTTTACCTGGAAGAAAACTTCCAGTTACAGCTCACATGTCAATGAGTGGCAAAAGACTGGACTAACAATCAGAATAAACAATTAACATATTAATTATCAATATTATGGCACAAAAAACTTATGCAGG